>JBBQTJ010000023.1:0-19871 GCA_038213315.1 Planctomycetota bacterium | reverse complement strand
CACGCGGCCGCCGGCGGTGACCGTGGTACCGTCCTTGTCCTTGGTGCCGGCATGGAAGACCACCGCATCACCGGTTTTTTCCAGGCCCTTGATCGGGGCGCCGACGCCGAAGGGGCCGGGATAGCCGCCCGAGGCGAGGGTTACGCAGATCGCCGTGCCGGGGTGCCATTCCAGCACCATCTCGTCGAGGGTGCCATTCAGGCTGGCGAGGATGATCTCGACCAGATCGGTTTTCAGGCGCAGCATCAGGGCTTGGCATTCGGGATCGCCGAAGCGCACATTGTATTCGATCACCTTGGGGCCGCCGTCGCAGAGCATCAGGCCCATGTACAGCAGGCCGACATAGGGTCGCCCTTCGTGCATCAGACCGCTCATGGTTGGCACCAGGATGCGCCGCACCATCTCGTCCTCGTCCTTGGCCTTCATCAGTCCGGGACAGGGGGTGAAGGCGCCCATGCCGCCGGTGTTGGGGCCTTCGTCGCCGTCGTTGACCTGCTTGTGGTCCTGAACGTGTTCAAGCACCAGGGCGTTGCGGCCATCGCAGAAAGCGAAGACGCTAATCTCTTCGCCACGCATGATCTCTTCCAGCACCACCTGCTTGCCGGCCTCCTTGCCGAACTCGTGCTTCTCCATGATGCGGGTGACGGCGTCGTGGGCCTCTTCCAGGGTGCGCGCCACGGTGACGCCCTTGCCGGCGGCCAAACCATCGCATTTCACCACGATCGGCGGGCCGACCTCATCCAGGTAGGCGTGGGCCTCGACGGCCTTGGCGAAGATCTTGAAGCTGGCGGTGGGGATATTATGGCGGCGCAGGAACTCCTTCATCGCCACCTTGCTGCCTTCAAGCTGGCTGGCGGCCTTGGACGGCCCCCAGCAGCGTAAGCCGCGGCTGGTGAAGAGGTCGACGATGCCGGCCACCAGGGGGATTTCCGGGCCGACCACGGTCAGGTCGATTTTGTTGTCGCTGGCGAATTTGGCCAAGCCCTCCAGATCGGTGGCGGCCAGGGGCACATTGGCGCCCAGGTCGGCGGTGCCGGGATTGCCCGGCGCGAAGAACAGCGCCGTGACCTTGGGACTCTGCTTGAGCTTCCAGCCCAGGGCGTGCTCGCGCCCGCCGCTGCCGATGACCAGAATCTTCATGGGATGCCTTTCGCGAAGGAAGGGCGGGACCGTACGGCGGGTCCCGGGGTCCGGAAGTGCTGAAACCGCTAGGCGCTTGTCGGAGATAGACGACCGAGCATGGCGCCTAGGATTTTCGAGGCCTGATTTTGTCCGAAAGCGGAGGCGTAGCAGCGCTACGTCGGGCATTTCGGGCGAAATCAGGACCGAAAAGACCAAGCCAGGCGACGTGTCGCCTATCTCCGACATGCTCCTAGGGTCCTGGCATGGACTCCTGCGGGTCGGGCGCTACGCCTTGCATCCCGATGTCCGCCCCGCTCTCCTCGCTCACGCCGACGGTTGCCAATTACCGCACGCGCTTGTGGCCAGCGGTGCTGGCGACGCTGTTGACCTCGGCAGGATTTGCCGGGTTGAAATTCGTGTTGATTGGCGAAATCGCCTTGGATTTCGATCCCCAGACGCATCAGCCGCTGCCTTTTGCGTGGATGGAGGCGGTGCTGCAACGCTGTCTGGCCAAGAATGCCCTGACTGAGGCGGTGGCCCAGGGCCTGGCGGCGGTCTTGACCTTTGGCGTGCTGCTGGGCTTCCTGCTCAACAGCCCCCTGGCCGGGGCCTGGCGCTGTGGCCGGCTCTTCGTGCTGGCCTGTGCCGGCATGGCGGTGGGGACCTTGGCGACTCAAGTAACGAATAAATGGCTGGTGATGGTGTTTGTGGGCATCTGCTATGGCGCGGCCTGCGCCGCCCGGGGCAAGGCCATCCCCTTGCTGGCCCGGGCCACGGGGCGCGGAAACACCTTCGTCAGCGGCCTGATCAATGCCGCGATGGTCATCGGCCTATTGGGCGGCACGGTGCTGGGCATGGTGCTGCATGGCAGCGTGACCATGCCGTGGTGGCGGCACGGCCTGCTGGCGGCCTTCCTGGTGGTGGCCACGATTTTGGCTACGCGGGTGCGTCCGCCTGAGCCCCGACCCATGCCGTTCAAGCAGGGGCTGCGCGAACTGCTGGCGGGCACCTGGCGCATGACCCGGGCCCATTGGCCGCTGCTGGTGGGCGGGGGTCTGGCCTGGGGCATCGCCAGCGCGGCCAGCCTGGCGGTGTTCGTCGACGGGCTCGATCGCCTGACCATCGATGGGAAGCTGATCCCCCCGGCCTTGGCCAGCACTTTGGTGGTCTTTCCGGCGGTGGGGGCGATCATCGGCAATCTGACCAGTCACTGGTTCAGCCGACGCCGCCATGTGATTGCGGCCTATTTGTTGATGGCCGTGGTGATCGGCATCTATCCGCGCGTGGTCGACGGCTATTGGGGTGCGGCCTTGGCCATGATCGTGGTGGGCACCCTGTTCGCCTGTCCGACCAATGTCCTTGATGCCAAACTGATGGCCTGCGCCGCCAAGGAGGGCTTGGCGGGGCGCGGGGCCACGGTGATGAGTCTGGTCCACAATGTCTTCATCCTGGTGGTCGGCTCAACCTTGGCGCTGGCTTTGTTCCTGGGTTGGATGACCGCGTTTCAGCAGTTTACCTGTCTCGCTGCCATCGCCGTGCTGACCGCCCTGGTCAGCGCCTTTGCCCGCCTGTCCTGGCCGGGCCATCCAGAAGTGTCCGGAGCGCGGCCCGCACTCGAATCCTGATCACGGAGGTCCCATGCCCACCTACGTCTACGAAACCATTCCTGGCGATGCCGCAACGCCGGTTCGGCAATTCGAGATCTTCCAGCGCATGTCTGACGCGGCTCTGACCAAGGATCCCGACAGCGGCCTGCCGGTGCGCCGGATCATCAGCGGTGGCGCTGGCGTGACCGGACTGAGCCCCAAGGGCGACAGCGCGGCCGGCGGATCCGCATGCCAGCCGGGCTGTGGCTGTCATTAAGCGCGGTTGGCGGTGGCATCGTCGATGCGTGCCAGCGCTTCTCCGGCCAGATAGAAGCTGCCGGTGACGCAGACATCACCTGGGGGTAGATGGGGCATGACGTCGGCGAAACGCTCGAACCAGGGCCAGTCCAAGGCCGCGCGTGGCCACTGCGACCGGTCGCGCGCGCGGGGCGACGCATAGCCGCAGCGCAGCACCCGGGTGCCGGCGGGGATGACGGCGAGGATCTCGTCGACTTCCTTGTCGGTGGCTAAGCCCAATACCAGGGTCCAGCCCGGGATCAGGCGGGCTCGGGCCACGGCCAGGGTCGCGGCCACCGACGGACCGTTGTGCGCGCCGTCGATCAGGAAGGTGCGCTCGCTGGTCGGGACCAGCTGGCAGCGGGCTGCGAGGGTGGCGGTGGCCATGCCGGCCACGGCGGTGCGCGGGTCCAGGCTTGGGTCCAGATGACGCAGCACAGCCAGAGCGGTGGCGGCGTTGTCTTGTTGGTGGGCTCCCAGCAGAGCCAATGGCAGAGTGATGGAGGGAGCGGTCACCCATTCGGCGGTCACCCCCGGGGGCAGCTCGGCGGTGATCGCCGCGTGGGCCGCGGGAGACTGGGGTGCGATGATGAGTGGGCGACCCTGGCGGGCGACCGCCAGTTTTTCATGGGCGATGTGCCGCAAGGTCGGTCCCAGGACGTCGCGATGATCGTGACTGAGGTGGGTCAGCACCACCACCGCAGCATCCGTCGCATTGACGCAATCGAGCCGCCCACCCAGTCCGGCTTCGGCCAGGAACAAAGTGTCCGGCCGGCTGCCCGCCAGCAGCCAGGCGATGGCCCAGCAACGTTCGAACCAGCTCAGCCCACCGACGGCACCTTCTCGGGCGGCCACCTCGTTGGCGGCGGCGACCACGGCTGAGATCTGGGCCGATTCGCCATCACAGCGCCAGCGCTCCATCAAACTTGAGACGTGCGGGCTGGTAAAGGCCAGGGTCCTGTGTCCGCCGGCCACCAGGGCGGCCTCGACCAGGCGCACGGTGCTGCCCTTCCCTTTGGTGCCGACCACGCTCAGGGGGGCCGGGGCCGGGGGCAGACTAAGGCAGAAGGCGGCGATGCGTTCCAGGCGGATACTGCGGAAATCGCCGCTCCGTTCGCTGTTCGGCGCGGTGTCCAGCCAACGGCTCAGGGCCTCGACGGTCGGGGAGATCATGACGGGCGCTAGGGTCGGCGCCTGGGGTGGGGCTGCAACTGCGAGCCAGCCAGTGCTGGACGGATGACCGCCGTCCGTGACCATCACGCTTCCTCGGATACCCGCCCCGAACCATATGCCACGCGCCAGTCTGCAGCTGAAGGTCGCCAAGGGCGATTTGATCGACGGCAAGTACATCGTCATCCAGAAGCTGGGTGAGGGTGGCTGTGGCAGCGTGTATCGCTGCCGCAACGCCAAGCTGCCCGAGAAGGAAGTGGCGCTCAAGATCCTGGAGAATGCTGCCGATCTGCCCCGCTTCCGGCGCGAACAGAAAGTGCTGAACTCGGTTCGCAACGACTATGTCGTCAGGCTGCTCGATCACGGCCACCACGATCGCCACCCTTACTTGGCCCTGGAATTCATGCAGGGCGGTTCGCTGCGCGATCTGATGAACGAGCGTGACAAGCTCAGCGTCGAAGAGGCGGCCTGGATCATCCTGCAATCAGTGTGGGGCCTGAAGGCCAGCAAGACGGTCCACCGCGATCTCAAGCCAGAGAATCTGCTGCTGTCCCGTGGCCAGGGCAAGGCGCGCATCAATCTGGTGATCAAGGACGCCCGGCGCGGGGCGCAGGTGAAGGTGGCCGACTTCGGACTGGCCAAACAACGCGACCCCGGCGTCACCGCCCTGACCAACACTGGTCAGATCATGGGCACGCCGCTGTACATGTCGCCCGAGCAGTGCCGCAACACCAAGAACGTCACTATCCAGAGCGATATCTATGCCCTGGGCATCATCCTCTATGAATTGGTCGTCGGCAAACCGCCCTTCGATGCGGACAATGCCTACGACATCATGGCCAAGCATTGCAATGACGAGCCGCGCATCCCCAAGAACCTGGATCCGCGCCTGAAGGCGATGCTGGCCCGCTGCCTGGCCAAGAATGCCAGTGAACGCTATCGCGGGCTCACCCCGCTGGAGCGTGATTTGCGCCAGATTGTGGGCATGAACGGCGAACCCGAAGCCGCCGGCGGCGGCCATCTGACCACGTGGGTCCTGAGCGCGATCGCGCTGCTCGCCCTGGGTGCCACCGGCTGGCTGCTGCGCCGGGACATCCTCACCTGGATCGACGCGGTGTGGAACGGGACCGTGTCCAAGTAACGGGGTCCGCGCCGCTCAGCCGCGCAGCACCGCTCCGGTGCGCTTGGTCACGGCAGTGATGATGCGTTCCTTGATCCGGGCTTTGTCAGTATCTTCCAAGGTGCGTTCGTCGCTCTGCAGCCAGATGCGCACGCTCACCGCCTTGGTGCCCTCGGGGTAGGGGGCGCCACGATAGGGCTGGCCCACCAGGGCCACGTCGGTGGCGAGGTCGCCGGCCGCTTGGCGCATGGCGGCGGCCAGCTCGCCATAGGGTTGGGCCTCGGGCACCTGCCAGGTGAAGTCGAGGTCGACGCCAGGGAAGCGGCTGGGCTGATGATGGGTGATGGGCTTGGGCTCGCCGTGGGCGCGCACCAGGCGTTCAAGCTCGACGCAGAACCAGCCGACCCGCTCAGGGCAGGCGGCCAGGTCGCGCAGCGGTTTCGGCACCTCGCCGCACCAGCCGACCACCGCGCCCTCGACCAGGACGTCCAGGGCGCGACCGGTGGCGAGTTCGGCGTGAGACGTGCTGCGCGCGCGGACGCTGGCGACATGGCCCAGCCCGCCCAGCAATGCCAGCGCGGCATCGCGGGCGGCGTAGATCGGCGTTTCGCAAGTGGCGGCGGCGGTGGCGCCGGCGATCAGCACTTCTTCGTCGACGGTTGGTTCCTGGCCCAGGCCCAAGCCATAGCGCTTGCCCAGTTCATAGATGGCGACCGACTCTTGATGCTTGCGGTTGGCGGCCACCGCAGTGAGCAGGCCGGGCAGCAGGCTGGGGCGCAGCACCGCGTGCTCGCTGGAGAGCGGATGCTGCAAGCGGATCAAGGTGGCCACGTCGGCACCCAGGGCCGCACACCAGGCATCGGAAGCGAAGGCGTAGGTCGCAACTTCGTCCCAGCCCTGAGCCGACAACACGCGGCGGGCGCGGTGCTCGGCTTGACGTTGCACATTCGGACGGGGCGCCTCGGCCAGCAAGCGCGGCACTTCGGGCACCAGGCGGTCGTAGCCGTGGTGGCGCGCGACCTCTTCGACCAGGTCGTTGGCCGCGGTGACATCCTTGCGCCGCCACCAGGGTACCCGGCGCTGGCCCGGTCCGACTGCGGCAAAGCCAAGTGCGTCGAGAATGCGCGTCTGCTCGTCGGGCGCGACCTCCATGCCGGTCAGCCGGCGTACCGCCGCGTCGTCCAGGGCGATCACCCGGTCTTCGCCGGCCAGTGGGCCGTCGTGGAAGCGGGCGGTGACCCGGCAGCCGGGGCTCAGCTCGCGCAGCAAGGCCACGGCCCGATTCAGCGCCGCGACGGCGTGCTCGCTGTGCAGACCCTTCTCAAAGCGGGCTGAGCTGTCAGTCGAAATGCCGGTGCGCAGGCGCGTGCGGCGGATGCGGGCGGGGGCGAAGATCGCGGCTTCAAGCAGCACGGCGGTGGTGTCGGGCTGCACCATGCTGCCCTCGCCGCCCATGATGCCGGCCAGGGCCAGGGCCCGGCGTTCGTCGGCGATCAGCAAGTCGCCCGCCGCCAAGGTGTGGTCGCGCCCATCCAGAGTGCGGAAGACCTCGCCAGCCGCGGCAGAGCGCACGGTGATGCGCTGGCCGCTGAGGTGGCGCAGGTCGAAGGCGTGCATGGGCTCGCCCAGTTCCAGCATCACGTAGTTGGTGATATCCACCAACAGGCCCAAAGGCCGCACGCCAGCGGCGCTCAGGCTGTCAGCCAGCCACGTCGGGCTGGGACCATTGGCGACGCCTTCAACCACCACGCCGCACCACAGGGAACAGCCGTCGTCGGCCCGTTGGCAGCTCCAACCGGCGGGCTGGCTGGTCCAGGTCACGTCCGGGGCTGGCGGGGCGGGCAGGTGTTGCAGCGCGGCGATCTCCCGGGCCCAGCCCAGGTGGCCCCACAGATCGCTGCGGTGGGTGATCGCGCTGTTCTCGATGGTGAAGACCGCATCGCCCAGCTGCATGGCCTGGGCCAGGGGCGTGCCCGCCGCCCAGGCCTCGGGCAGCACCATGATCCCCTCGTGGCTGGTGCCCAGGCCGAGTTCGTCCTCGGCGCAGATCATGCCCGCACTGGGTTCGCCGCGCAGCTTGGCGGCTTTGATGGTGATGGTGGCCGGCGCGCCGTCCTTGCCGGGCATGGTCAATTGGGTGCCCACCGTGGCCACCGCCACGGTCTGGCCGGCGGCGACGTTGGCCGCGCCGCAGACCACCGGCACCACCGCCCCACCGATATCGACCGTGGTGCAGCGCAGGCGGTCGGCATTAGGGTGCTGGACACAGGTCAGCACCTTGCCCACCACCACCCCGTCCAGATTGGGTCCGGTACGGCCGATGGCGGGTTCGATCTCGACCACCTGCTGGGACAAGCGACGGTGAAGTTCGGCCGGGGCAGCGCCCAGGTCGGCACGGTCGAGGAGGCGGCGGGTCCAGGCGAGGCTCAGGCGCATAGGGCGGGGAAGGTTCACTCAACACCGGGGGATGCAAGGTGCCGCTGGCCAGACGACCCCTCATTGCACCCCCCGGGGGGCGGTCATACAACCTGCACCCCGTGACTGTGTCCCTGACCGCCGCCAAGACCCTGTTCGCCTCCGACCGCTTCAGCCTGGTCGAAGAGGGTTTCGCCACGCCTGACGGCGCGGTGACCCGCGCGGTCATCCACCATCCCGGCGCGGTGGCGGTGGTGGCCGAGCCAAGCCCCGGCAGCCTGTTGATGGTGCGCCAATACCGCTATCCGGTGCGCCGCGAGACCCTTGAGATCCCCGCTGGCACCCGCGTGGTGGGCGAAGCCCCAGAGCGCACCGCAGCGCGTGAATTGCAGGAGGAAGCAGGCTTTCTGCCAGGCTGCTTGGTCGAATGGTGTCGCTTCCTGCCCGCCGCCGGCGTCAGCGATGAAGAGATGATACTGTACCGCGCCACTGGCTTGACGCCGACCGCCGCCGCGCCCGAGCACGGCGAACTGGTCGCCCCCGAGGTGATCACGCGGGCGCAGGTGCCTGGTCTGATCGCCAACGGTTTGATTGCCGACGCCAAGACCCTGATCGCCCTGGCCCTCTTGGGCTGGTGGCCAGAGGCCCACTCATGAACACCCGCCGCCGTACCACCCGCCTGGACGATCAACTCGAGCGTCTTGGCGCCGCCGCCGTGATGGAGGGGGTCGGCCGTGGCGTGATGGATCGCATCGCCACTGCTGGCCGGGCCCTGCTGCTCTTCATCGATGCCTGCAGCTTCCTGCCCCAGGCCCGGCGCAGCCTGACGGCCATCATCCGGCAGCTCGAGATCGCCGGCTTCGGCTCGATCCTGGTGCTGGCGCTGATCGCCGGCCTGACCGGCATGATCATGTCCTTCCAGGTCGGCAACGAGCTGGCCAAGATCGGCCCGGACGCCACCGCCAACCTGGGCGCCATCATCGGCGCGACCTTCTGCCGTGAGATGGGCCCGCTGTGGGCGGGCGTGATCGTGCTGGCCCGGGTCGGGGCCTCGATGGCCGCCGAGTTGGGCACCATGGCGGTCAACGAAGAGGTCGATGCCTTGCGCATGATGAACATCAGCCCAGTGCGCTACCTGGTGATGCCGCGCATCCTTGCCCTGGTGATCGCCATGCCCCTGCTGACCACCATCGCCGACTGGGTCGGCCTGATGGGTGGGGCGATGATCGCCAAGGCCCAGTTCGACATTTCGCTGACCACCTTCATGTCGTCGGCACAGGATTTCCTCAAGGGCGCGGACTTCTTCTCGGGCCTGTTCAAGTCAGCAGTCTTCGGCGCGATCATCGGCACCATCGCCTGCGATCGCGGCCTGAACACCACCGGCGGCGCCGAAGGAGTCGGCCGCAGCACCACCGACAGCGTGGTGCTGAATGTCATCTTCATACTGCTGGCGGACTTCGTCCTGACCGCGCTGATCAACCAGGTGGTCGGCTCAGGAGCGACGGGCGTATGAGCAGTTCCCACGGTACCGAGGTCTTCCTGAACCGGCAGACTCTGGAGGCCCCCGTGGCCCTGGCCCCGGTCCCAGAAGGCAAGACCACGCTGATTCGCCTGCGCGAGGTCAATAAACACTTCGGCGCGCGCCACATCCTGCGCGGGATCACCTTCAATATCTACAAGGGCGAGACCTTGGCGATCATCGGTGGGTCGGGCTCGGGCAAGACCACCCTGCTGCGTCACTTGATGGGCATGCTGCGCCCGGACGACGGCAACGTCACGATTGGCGACCTGGACCTGGGCCGGGCCACTCCAGCGCAGATCGATAGTTACCGCGCCAAGCTGGGTGTGGTTTTTCAGGGTGCGGCGTTGCTGGGCAGCCTGAACGTGTACGAGAATGTCGGCCTGCCCCTGATCGAGGTCGACCAGCGTCCGGCGGCCGAGGTCCACGAGCGCGTGGTCGCGGCCCTGCATCGCGTCTACCTGCCCGCCAGCGAGATCCTGCTGCTGAAGCCTGCGAGCCTGTCCGGCGGCATGCGCAAACGCGTGGGCATCGCCCGGGCGATCATCAGCAATCCCGAGATCATCCTGTACGACGAGCCGACCACCGGCCTTGATCCGGTGACGGTCAACGGCGTGAATGAACTGACCATGGAATTGCAGCGCACCCTGGGCGTGACCTCGGTGGTCATCACCCATGACCTGGAAGCGGCCTTCAAGATCGCGGACCGCATCGCCATGCTGTACCTGGGTCGCATCATCGCCTTGGGCACGCCGGACGAGATCCGCGCCAACCCCCACCCGGTGTTGCGCCAGATGCTCACCGGTTCGACCACCGGTCCGCTGACCGAAGCCTACCGGAAGGCCTGATGCCATGACCAGCGAACAGAAGGTCGGTGCGCTTTTTCTGCTGGGTATCGGCCTGCTGCTGGGCTTCACCCTGTTCGTCACCGACCTGGGGGGCAATGGCTCGGAATTCGCCATTAGTTTCCCGCGGGTCAGCAAGCTCAAGCGCGGCGACATGGTGACCTACAATGGCGTGCGCATCGGTCAGGTGAACGAGGTGCGCGCCATCCTTGACCACGAAGGGCGCCCGGCGGTAGAGGTGGTCTTCCGCGTCGATTCCGGGCAGCGCCGCAACATGCTGGTCGGTCCGGCCACGGTCTTCCGCATCCGCGAAGGCATGCTTGGCGGCAGTCATCTCGAGATCACCGCCACCGGTGGTCGGCCTCTGGAAAAGCCGGAGGACCTCGCCGGCCTGCAGGGCCGCGCACCCGAGGGTCTGGACGACGCGGTCGCCAGCCTGCGCGGCATGATCGATGAGAATCGCACCGAGGTGCAGGCCGCGATCATCGCGATGAAGACCGGCCTGACCAATTTTGGTGAAATGTCCGGCGAGGTCCGCGACGTGGTCAAGGCCAACCGGGAAGCGATCGGCAGCGCGGTCACCAACCTGGCCTCCATGAGCGCCGCCATCCGCGACCTGGTCAACGCTAACGCCGAGACCCTGAAGCAGGCCATCGCCCGCGCCAGCAGCGCCCTGGAGCAGCTCAATGGCATGCTGACCGAAAATCGCGAGGGCGTGAAGTCGGCGGTGCTGCATATCGGTGGCGCCGCCGCGGTCATCGAGGGCACCATCAGCGAGAACCGCGAGGACCTGCGCACGGTCATCGCCAGCCTGGCCAAGGTGGGGCCGCGCCTGGACGCGATCAGCGCCGATGTCGAGGTCATCTCAGGCCAGATCGCCAACGGTAAGGGCACCATCGGCAAGCTGGTCATGGAGGACACCCTCCACACCAAGGCGGAGACCGCCGTCGACGGCTTCAATCAGCGGCTGGAAGAGGTCAAGCCGCTCACCAGCGGCATCAGCCAGTTGAAGATCTGGGGCGGCCTTGAAGGAGGCACCAACACCGATACGGGCGTGGCCTGGGGTACCGCCTATCTGCGGCTAGAGCCGCGTCCGTGGAAGTTCTACCAGGCCGGCATCACGTATCAGACGGCTCCATCTGACGTTACTCCGGTCCCAGAGGATCCTGACCGCCTGGGCCTGGATTTCACCCTGGTGTTCGGTTGGCGCTTCCTGCGTGATGACGAGCAGCAGCGCTACCGCCTCACCGTAGCTGGCGGCCTGGTCGACAGCCGCATCGGCGGCTGGGTCACGGCGCCGCTGTGGGGCGACTGGCTCAGTGCCAAGGTCCTGGTGCGTCGTGGTCACGACAACTACCAGCCTGACGACCGGCAGTACGAGGACAGCGCTGTGCTCGTGCGGGCCACGCTTGAGGCCACGGTGTGGGAGCGCGTCACCATCATCGGCGGCGTGGACGATGCGGCGGACGATCCGGCCCCCTGGATCGGCCTGCGCGCCGAGCTGCTCGACAATGATCTGCGTAATCTGGTCACTCTGGGCGGCCTCGCGCCCTAGACCATGCACCAGCTCGCGCTCGTCCTCACCGCCGCCGCGGGGCTGGCCTATGCCCTGGCCGGGTGGCAACGCTGGCGCTCGATGGGTGCGCCCGGTCCGGACGCGCCCGGTCGGGCATGGACCTTGTGGGGCGGCTTCGCGTTGCAGTCCCTGGCCCTGGCTCTGAGCCTGCTTGAGCCGAAGCGCATCGACTTCGCCTTCGGAGTGCTGGCGGTGTGGACGGCGGTGGCGGTGCTGCTGTTCGCCCGGCGCTTCCTGGCGGCGCCCAGCTGGCGCCTGCTGGGCCTGCCTTTGGGGGGCATGGCCGTACTGGTCGCGGCGGCGGGTATCAATGACGAGGCGTTGACCCGGGATGGCAGCACCGCACCGGTGGTGGTGCTGCATATCGCCTTCATGTCCCTGTACCTAGCCGCCATGCTCATCGCCGGGGCGGCGGCAGGCCTGTGGTGGGTGGGCGTGGCGCAGCTCAAGCGCGCCTCGCCCCGGGCCCTGCGCCTGCCTGCCCTGCCGGTCCTGGAACGGGTCAGCGAGCGCGCCTTGGTGGTGGCCACCGCTCTGCTGATGGGCGGTCTGGCCACGGGTGGCGCGGCCTTGCACTATGCCCGTGACCTCAGCCTGACCCATCCCACCTTCGTCCTGGCTGAATTGCAGATGCTGCTGCTGGTGCTGGTCCTTGGGCTGCGCGCCTTGGGCCGTTTGTCCCGGCGGGCCCAGGCCTTTGCTGCCATCACCACCCTGCTGCTCGCGGTGCTTTCCCAGGTGGGTGTGCTGCTGGTCGCCCATGGCTGAGGCCGTCCTGCCCGTCGCTGTGGTTGGCATCGATCATCACCGCACCCCGGTGGCGGTGCGCGAACGTCTGGCCGTGGCGCCCGAAGCGGTGGCCGCCGTCGTGGCGGCGATCCAGCAGGTCTGCGCGTGCGGCGAAGTGGTGGTGCTATCGACCTGCAACCGCCTGGAACTGTACCTGGGCGGCACCACCGACCCCTGGCCAGCCCTGCAACTGCTGGCTGAGCGGCGTGAGGTGGATCCCGAGGCACTGCGCGCCGGTTGCTACCAGCATGCGGGCGTGGCCGCGGTGCAGCATCTCTTCCGCGTGGTCTCGGGCATCGAGAGCATGGTCTTGGGCGAAGAGCAGATCGTCCATCAGGTCAAGCAAGCCTATGAAGCAGGCCACGCCGCCAACCACACCGGAGCCCAGCTCAATCCCCTGTTTCAGCGCGCCCTGGCCCTGGCCAAGGAGGTACGTACCCAGACCGGGATCAGCCGCCACAAGCTGTCCACGGCCAGCGTGGCCGTTGATCTGGCGCGGCAGATCCACGGTGACCTGAGCGACGCCCGGTTGCTGCTGGTTGGGGCTGGCGACATCGCCGAACTCTCCGCACGTTATCTGGTCGAGGCCGGCGTGCGCCATCTGGGGGTGGTCAATCGCACTGCCGAACGGGCCACCTTTCTGCTGGAGGGCACGGCCGGCCGGGTCTGGCCGTGGAGCGGCTTGGGTGAGGCCCTGGCCGCGCACGACATCGTGGTGTGCAGCACCTCGGCTCCCCACACCGTCGTCCACGTGGCCGATGTGCGCCTGGCCATGCGCCAGCGCCGCGCGCCGATGCTGCTGATCGATCTGGCGGTGCCCCGGGATGTGGAACCGGCCGTGGCCGAGCTTAACGACGTGTACCTCTACAACATCGACCATCTCGAAGCCGTGGTCTCGGGGAATCGCGCCGCCCGCAGTGAAGAAGTGGTGGCCGCCACTGCCCTGGTCGACCGCTGGTCAAACGGATACGTCGCCGAGCAGCGCCCGGGCCAACAGGCCTTGATGACCCAGGTGGCGTCTTTCTTTGCAGAGGTCGTCGCCAACGAAGAGCAGCGCCTGGGTCGGAAGCTGCCCCTCGCTGATGCCGGCGAACTGCGCTACGGTCTGGAGCGGGTCGGCAACAAACTCCAACACCGCATCCTGAAATACCTGCGCGAGCACCCGGGTGACGAGACCGCAGAGCGGGTGGTGCGGGAGATGCTGGGACTATAGACAGCCGTCGCGGGGTCGAGAAAGAGAACAGCCGTCGCGACGTCGCGGAGTCGCAGGGTCGACATCGAAGGCATCGCCCACCAAAGTCGTGTGGTGAATTGCGGTGCGGGGTGCGGCGAAGCCGCTCGGTGGGCTGTCCGACCCCGCGACCCTGCGACGTCGCGACGGCCGTCTGGGCGTTAAAGGCATCGCCCCACGACTGTCAGAGTTGAATGGCGGTGCGGCGAAGCCGCGCGGTGTACTGTTTGACCCCGCGACCCCGCGACCCCGCGACCCCGCGACGGCTGTTCCGGTGCCTACGCCTTCTCTCTCCGCATCCGCCACGCCGTCATCACGCCGCCCAGAAATCCCCCCAGATGCATCTGCCAACTGACCAGGACCTGGCCGTCGCCGGTGCCGGGCAGCATGCCGGGCAGGGCCCGCCAGAAGAGCAGGCCGGTCAGTATGCTGACCAAAAGTCCCCAGAAATCGAAGCGGACCAAGCCGTTGATCAGCAGGAAGCCGATCAGGCCGAAGATCACGCCGCTGGCGCCGATGTGCACCGGTGGGGGGCCGCTGATCCCGATGCCGCCGATGAACCAGGTGAGGATGCCGGCAAACAGGGCACTGGTCACGATGGCGGCGCTGGTCAGGCGGCGGCTGTAGCGGCAGCCCAGCCAGCTGAGGATGAGCAGGGCGATGGAATTGGCCGCCAGGTGGGCGAAGGAGGCGTGCAGGAAATGGGCGCAGGGAATGCCTAGCAGGCCCCACCAGTCGAGGGGACGCAGGCCGAGCAGGTGCGCCAGATAACCAGCCCGCAGGCCCGACCCTGGGATCAGCAGGGTCGAGAGCGCAATATCGAGGAGGAAGATCGCCCACAACGCGGCGACCCAGCTGATGACCAGGCGAAGGTCAGCGGCTGGGCCGATGCGTTTCGGCACGGATGGTCCTGACGATCAGTTCTTGGGGATCGCGACGATCTCGACGCGGCGATTCTTCTGCTTGCTGGCGTCGTTCGAGTTGGGCGCCACCGGGCGCACCATGCCGTAGCCGGCCATGCCCAGATTGTCGGCGGGCAGGCCCCGCTTCTCGAGAAAGCGCAGGACTTCCAGGGCGCGACCAGCGGACAGGCCCCAGTTGTCGGTCCACTTATCCTTGGTGCGCGTGACCGGCTGGCTGTCGGTGTGACCTTCGACGCGGATGAAATGGTCAGGGTACTTGGTCTTGATCACGCCAATCACCCGACCCAGCGTCTCGGCGGACTGGTTGGTCAGGTCGGCGCTGCCGGTCTTGAAGAGGATGCCGCTTTCGATGGCGAAGACGATTTCCTTGTTCCGGTCGCCGCGGGTCACATCCGGGCCCAGGGCTGCGATTTCGGCGTCCTGGGTGCCACCATTGTTGATCAGGGTCTGAGTCGATTCATGCTCGCCGCGGGCGGCCAGCTTGGCGCGCAGCTCATCATTTTCGCGGCGGAGTTCAACGACCTCGACGTTTTTGTGCCCCAGGTCCGCGCGGCCACCGCAGCCGGAGACGCCGAAAGTGGCAAGGGCGAGGATGGTCAGGGCGATGGGGCGGATCGGGGTCATGGTTGGCGCATTAAATGAATCCCGCCCTCTTCCGCAAGATCGACCTCGACCGGCCCGGTGTGGCCCGTGCAGCACTCCACGACCAGGCTCATAGACCGGATCAGCGGCGCCAGAGCCCCTGGCGCTCGGCCTTGGCCTGGGCTTCGGCGGCCCGGAAGCGGGCGTCGTAGGCCGCAGACGGACCGTACTCGGTCTCATAGCGGCTGCGCCCTTGGCGGATCAGGGTCTCGTTGAACAACTCGTCCGCAGTATCGCTGCCGGCCGCGCCGCGGTCGATCCACAGGTAGGCCAGGGCGCGGCCGTGGCGGTCGGTATCCAGGTGCCAGTCAAAGCGGGCCAGTTCCACCCGCACTTGAACGCCGGCCAGGTAGACCTTGGCCCACGTCGTGGTCGCACGGCCTTCGGCGGTATTGCGGCTGGCATCGGGGTGGACCGATTCCGCGGTGTCCACATTGCGAAGGCGCAGGTACAGCTCATAGCTGTTCCAGTTGACGGTCATGGTGTCTCCGTCGATCACCTTGACCAACTCGCCGGCCCAGACCTGGTCGTGGACCGGTCTTAGGGTTTTGGGCGGCAGGCGCACCGGCCCCGCGACCAGGGGTAGGGACAGGTCCCCATGGCGCCCCACCACCATCCCGGCGACGAAGGCCACCACCGCCACGGCGGCCATGGCCTTCAACTGGCCCAGGGTGATGCGGGCGGGCATCAGGTCAGACCGTAAGGATGCGTTCGACCACCGCGTCACCCATCTCGCGGGTGTTGAGCAGGCGACAACCGTCCTGTTTGATATCGCTGGTGCGCAGGCCGGCGGCCAGGGTCGCGCGGATGGCCTTGTCCACCAGGGTGGCCTCGGCGCCCAGCTTCAGGCCGTATTTCAGCAGCAGGCCGACGGTGCTGATGGTGGCCAGAGGATTGGCCTTCTGCTGGCCGGCGATGTCGGGGGCGCTGCCGTGGATCGGCTCGAAGAAGCCCACTGGGCCGCCCACGCTGGCCGAGGCGAGCATGCCGATCGAACCGGTGAGCTGGCTGGCCTCGTCCGAGAGGATGTCGCCGAAAATATTGGTGGTGACGATGACATCGAACTGGCGCGGATCGCGGATCAGCTGCATGGCGCAGTTGTCGACGTACATGTGGCTGAGCGCCACGTCCGGATACTTGGCCTGGCCCAGCGCGGTGACCACTTCGCGCCACAGCTGGCTGCTGACCAGCACATTGGCTTTATCGACGCTGCACAGTTTCTTGCGGCGGGCGCGGGCGCAGTCGAAGGCGACCACGCAGATGCGCTCGATCTCAGCGGTGGAATAGACCTCGGTATTGATGCCCACGCGGTTGGCACCGTCGCCGGTGATGCCGCCGGGGCCGAAATAGATGCCGCCGGTAAGCTCGCGCACCACCAGGATGTCGGTGCCCTTCAGCACCGCGGGCTTGATGCTGCTCGCATCGATCAGTTCGTCGAAGACCACCGCCGGGCGCAGGTTGGCGAAGGCGCCGAGCTCTTTGCGCAGTTTCAGCAGGCCGGCCTCGGGCTTGAGGTGATGCGGCATCGACTCCCACTTGGGCCCGCCGATGGCGCCAAAAAGCAGCGCGTGGCTCTCTTTCACGCCCTTGACCGACTCATCCGGCAGGGGCACGCCAGTCATGTCGATGGCGGCGCCACCGGCCAGAAACTCGGTAAAGGCGAAGTTGTGGCCGCAGCGCTTGCCGACCGCCTGGAGGGCCTTCACGCCTTCCGCGCAGACCTCGGGGCCGATGCCGTCGCCGTGGATGACCGAGATGGTGAAGTTGGCCATGATGCCTCCGTGCTGATCCTGGGGGAGGGGGCACGGTAGGGTCGAGGGTCAACGGTCAACGGTCGACGAACCGGCGTGGTGCACGTCGCCACGCCCTGCTTGGCGGCAGTGGCGTCGACAGTCTGCATGCCAAGGCGATCATGTCCGCCTTGAGCGTGGCCTGCTCAGCCGGGCTGACCAGGTCGTGAACCATCAGGAAGCCTTGGTCGACGTAGAGGCGGACGGCATCGGCGGCGATAGGAAAAGAAGCACGCTTGGTGGCTCCGGGACAGGCGACGATCCAGTACGTGATCGCCAGCCGCAACAGGAACTGGAATAAGGGAAAGGGGCTTTCCGGGGGTATCGGTCATGGGGTATGGGATATGGTGAACAGCAAACAGCCGTGAGCGCGGGAACGCATCGGCTGTTCACCATACCCAATAACCCACCCACCATAACCCAGGGAGCCTCCCGCCCCCCCCCCATCACATTTTGCACACCCTACCGTCACAGCCTGACCAGCCAGCGCGTGCGTGCTGAGGCTATCCTGACGGCATGAGCATCACCATCGCGATGATCGGCGCCGGTAGCGTCGTCTTCTCCCGTAACCTTACCGGAGACATCCTCGGGTTGCCCGAGCTGCGGGACTGCACTATCCGCTACATGGACATCGATGAGGAGCGGCTGGAGGTGGCGGGCAACCTGGGTCGCAAGATGGCCGCGTCGCTGGGCGCCCCAGCGACCATCGAGACCACCACTGACCGGCGCACGGCCCTGAAGGGCGCCGACTTCGTCATCAACATGGTGCAGATCGGCGGCTTCAACTCGACCCTGGTCGATTTCGAGATCCCCCGTCATTATGGCCTGAACTTCACCATCGCCGACACCACCGGACCCGGCGGTTTTTTCCGCGCTTTGCGTACCTTCCCGATGCTGTCAGGCATGTGCCGCGATATGGAGCAGCTGTGCCCGCGTGCGGTGCTGCTGAACTACAGCAATCCGATGTCGATGAACATGCAGACGGTGTTCCGCACCTCGTCGATCCGCGCAGTCGGCCTGTGCCACAGCGTGCAGGGCACCTTCGACCAGCTGATGGGTTACCTGGGCGAGCCGCCGGCGGAGGTGGCCTTCACCTGCGCTGGCATCAACCACATGGCGTTCTACCTCAACATCGAAAAGAATGGTGTCGATCAATACCCGCGCCTGTTCGCCGCGATGGAGGACCCGGCCCACTACCAGACCAACAAAGTACGCTTCGAGCTGATGCGTCGTCTGGGCCACTTCGTCACCGAATCGAGCGAGCATAACGCCGAGTACTGCCCTTGGTTCATCCCGCATGGCAAGGAGGTGATCGCGCGCTTCGACATCCCCATCGACGAATATCTGAACCGCTGCGATGGCATCGTCGATGAGTTCGACCGGCTGAAAATCTTCAGCCGTGGCCCCGAGCCGATCAAGGATGTCTGTCGCAGCCATGAATATGGCTCGACCATCATCCACAGCATGGTCACCGGCACGCCCAGCGTGATTTACGGCAACCTGGTCAATGGCGGCACCATCAGCAACCTGCCGCGCACCGCGATCGTCGAGGCGCCCACCCTGGTCGACCGCACGGGTCTGCATCATGCCCAGATCGGCGAACTGCCACCCGAGCTGATCGCCTATATGAACCCCCACGTGAGCCAGCACGAGTTGTTCATCCGGGCGGCGATGGAAGGCCGGCGCGACCACGTCTATCAGGCCTGCATGTACGATCCCCTGACCGCCGCGACGCTGGCGCCGGACCAGATCGTGGCGATGTGCGACGAGATGATCGCCGCCTATGGCACCGAACTGCCGTCCCTGGAGAAAGCCGTGCGCGTCCCACGCAGCGGCAAGCAGTTCGCGCCGGTCGATGCACGCACGCTGCGGGCAAGCTGGGATGCGGTACAGGCGGTCGCGGCCAAGGACTTCATCCAGAATTGGCAGGTCTGCGGTCCCTTCCCCGCCACCACGGCTGGCGCGATCAGTCTTGATCAGGCCACCTCGATCGAGGCTGCTTTTGCCCAGCACGGCGTGGGCTGCGTCGATATCACGGCGACCTATGCCGTGGCCCAGAGCGCGGCCGCGCACGGCGGCGCCAGCGGTGCTCTCAAGCTGGCGTGGCAGAAGCCGGCGTCAGTGGCCAAGAACGGCTTCGTCAATCTGGCGGCCACCCTTGGCGCGCGCGACTGGGTCTTGGCGTTTGCCTACGCCGAAGTGTACAGCGTGCACGCCCGTGAAGTCGAGCTGGGCATCGGCAGCGACGACGGGCTGCGCGTCTATCTCAACGGCACCGTGGTCCACAGCAACGATTGCGGTCGGGGTTACATCCCAGCCCAGGACAAGGTGGTGGTGCGCCTGCAATCAGGCGTGAACCGCCTGCTGCTGAAGATCACCCAGCACACCGGCGGCTGGGGCTTCGGCGTCAAGCTGCCGCCGGCGAACTTCTGAGCCGCGGGTTTCTCGCACGCCTAGGCACAAAGTACGAAACTCGCCATTTTTCTATTCGGGATCGCCGACGTCCCGCCGGCTGCCTTGGGCGAGCCGGCGAGACGCCGGCAATCATTCGATCAGGATGCGCAGCCCAACGAAGAAGAACTTCGTTACCGGCAGCATCTTGCGGCGGGCGGCGCTGCGGCTGTCCTCTGCTTCCATGGTCCAGGCGCCGCCGCGCGCGACGCGATGGATGCCGTCTGCGAGATGGGGATCGGTGGCGGCTTCAGTGGGGTACGGCCCGTAGCTGTCGGCGCACCACTCCAGCACATTGCCGTGCATATCGTACAGGCCCCAGGCATTGGGCGCCAAGCTGGCGACCGGATGGGTGGCCTCGGCGGCATTGGCGCGCAGCCAGGCGAAGGCTGCGC
>JBBQTJ010000022.1:0-19904 GCA_038213315.1 Planctomycetota bacterium | reverse complement strand
CGGCGCTCCCAGGAACGGCCTGATGGAACCCCGCACTGGGACACAGTCACTTGTCCACTTTGCTGACCCACTTGATTACAATGAAGCCGACAATGAAGTGATTAGCTGGATCAAATCCTTGCGAATATTAGCGAACTCCTTGTGCCCGTACGTTTCCTGATGTCGATCGAGTCCCATTTTTCCAGTCTCCTCGTCAAGCTTTGCTATGCTGTGTGCAAACTTATTTCTCAGCATTTGGTTACGGTGGATTTGTTTTCCATCTTTAAATATGTCATCCTTGGTTAATGCCCACAGTCGCCTTCTAATGAAATCAAATTCAGTAAGGCGCGGATCCACTAGGGCACCCAGCAGACTCTCTATCTCCTTAACGGAATTTTTATGGTCAGTGATTTCTTTTTGCCGTTTTTCCAAGTGCTCAACGTATTTACCAAGGACTGCCAGAAATTCTTTGTGGCTTAATCGTTTCACCACGTTTACTAGTTTTTCCCTCATAAGCATGTCAGCATTACTCATTTCATCTAAGAGAACGCCTCTCATATTATTTAAATCGAATACCCGTTTGATGCTATCCTCAAAGATGGGCCAAGTCTCTTCTACCAAATTTGTTCTGTTTGCGATGTAAACTCCATCTACCTTACTGTCAAAAAGCAGTTTTCGCAGCCTATCCGTCGATGACCCAGAGTAAAAAATCATATCGGTAAATACACTGGCCCTAAGGTGGCTCGCTATTTGGTCACCGGAGATTGAGTCTTCGCCTAAGTCAAAATCAAATAAAATAATGTCATAAGGGTTGTATCCTGCCAGTTTCGACTGCAGTGCTGCTATGTGCTCTAAGTTGATTCCGGACTTTCTTTCTATGTCAAAGATAAAGCCATCCTCATTGAACTTCTTTTGTAATATGCGAATTGCCGCTTCTATATCAGCGAAATTATCCTCGATCCAAAGCGCTTTGTATTTAATTTTCATTTTCTTGGTAGCTTTATCAGAAATTTTAGTCCGCGGCTGGGCTGATTATCATCAATATCTATTGATCCCCCAATTTTTTCTATTAGCTCTTTTGCAAAGTACAGTCCCAAACCTGAACCATCGGTTCGGGTAAATCCTTTTTCGAATATTCTTTTAGGATCGATAATTTTGGGATCAAGGCCAGATCCGTTATCCGATATATAAATTAGTAATTGCCGTTGCTGGACAATTGTTGATATTTTAACTCGTGACGACCTTGCCTTCTTTGAGTTGCTGATAAAGTTTTCGAGGATTACACCAAATTCCATAGGGTTAAATTTGATCACGAAAGGCTTATTGTCCAAATCGCATTCTATTACTGGCCGTGAATTATACGCACTAGATATTCTGGTTATGTATCCAGATATGAAGTTATTTAGATCGACTTGGAGCATGCTTGAGTTGAGTCGAAAATTTGCTGTTGTTGAAAATCTAGCGGCTGCAATTGTATTTTCATTCAGCTTATAGAGACCAGAGAGCAGGTCTTCTAGATCCGTTGCTGTTTTTAACTTGAGTGACGGAATATCGTCAAGCGCCTCGGTTAAAATTGCCTTCGCGTTTGACGCATAAATGATGATTTGATGGATAAATCCTTCTAATAGATCTTTGTCCCTAGATTCTGTACTCATTAGGAATAGACTTCTTTTCTCCTCTTCCTTTAATGAACTTTCAATGTCATTTTTTTCCTTTTCAATCGAGGATACCATTTTCTCGGCTCGAACTCGCGCTACGCGCTCTTTCTCTGCGAGACGTTCTGCTTGTGCCTTTTGTTTCGTTAGTTTTTTTGCCCTAGCTTCGGCTAGGCCAACCTTCTTTACGAGCCCGCTGTCGCCGAGTGATTTGGCAATTGCACGCAAGCTCTTAATCGAGTCCAGAAACTCATCGGATTTCCCGCTTAGAATACTTGGAAGGTCTGGATTGTAGTCTACCACCTCTACTTTTTTACCGTTGGCAAGCCCTTCAATTAACTGAATTATCCTAAGCCGGTTTGAGCCGATCGTCATTCTATTGAAATCGGATTGACCTGCATCAAGTGGATCTTTCCAGGTTACCCCTACGACATAGGCCTCTAACTTGGTCAGACATAGCCGTACGCATTTGCTGAGTTGCCTTGCTGCCTCCGTCTGAATGAGGCCCTGATTTCTGCTTGAAGACTCTTTAAATTTTGTTTCGTTGCCTGATATTCTAACAATACCTAAGAGTTCTCTGGCGCCGAGAAACCTGCTGTGTCCTTGTTGTTTTCTTCGCATGAAATTCCAGTAGTCATCTCCATCTTCACCAATGGGAAAGACCTGGAATCCATTTCTAATTAAGAATACGCTGCCATATTGCAAGGCGGGTATACCCATACGTCTAGTAAAGGTGCTCTTGGCTGAGGTGTTGAGGTAATTCAACTCCAAGCTGAACTCGGCATCAAGTAATTCTGGATAATGCCTGGACGCGTCCTCCGTTGTTTTGTAAATCAATTGACCTCTGTCCATTAAGGTTGCCGTGAGAATGCCCCGCGCATCCATACTTGCGGCAATTTTCGAAGTCTTTCCCTCGAGAGTCTTGAAAATAGTATTGTTAATTTGACCATTGACGGTCTCTGCGTTTAGTTTTTTATCGTCCGCATTCGCACTTGCCTTTTTGTCCGCCTCTAATTCCCTCGAGCATTTGATTATAATTGACCTCCCAGTGGAAACAGGGTCAATAAGCTTCATTAGCGATCTTCGAAGTCGCTTAAGGGTGTCTCTATCCCAGCTTTCTGGGTTTCTCAATGCCTTGATTTCCAAAGAGGTCCCATGGCCCCCTGGATCTAGAGATGGTGGCAGGCTAAACTTTTGAGCAATTGCAAATGTTACATCAATGCTCTGAAATTCTTTGGTGGAATTTCCCTCAAACTTAGACCAATCTACAGTAAGAGTATTTACTTTATGGTCTTGGGCCCGCTTTGTTTCAATTTTCAGGTATTCCCCAAGGCGGTCGCATGAAAATCTGCCCACCCCCTTGTGTCCAGAATATATTCTTTTATCTTTGTCTTCTGTGCCGTCGCTCTTTGCGGAATAGGCCACGAAAAGCCATTTTTTTTCTAAGTCAGCTTTCCCCATCCCTTTTCCGTTATCAGAAATGACAATTCTATTCGTCTCTTTCCGCTCAAGTTCGAAGTCGATAATGATTGAAGTCGCCCCGGCATCAAATGAATTTTTTATCAACTCAAAGATGGCAACGAAGTCGTCGGTTATCAAATCTCTTCCAATAACGTCCTTGAGGGAAGAGCTAATGCTAAACTGCATGTTTTCAGTCATTGAGGACATCCTTTAACGTCTGGCCAAGTTGTTCCGCAAATAGTGGCGGAACTGCATTCCCCACTTGTGAATACCTTGGGACCTCTCTAATTCTCAGATGGCCTCCAGTTGTATACTTCCCCTTAAACTCATACCAATCGTTAAACGATTGAATCCTCGCGCATTCCCGAACTGTAAATATCCTGGGTTGGCTGTAATGAATGTAATCATCAGGAAGCGTCGTGATCGTAAATGCGGGAGTATCCCCAGAAAGCGGAACTACTCGATATTTCTTCAAGCCAAATTTTTTCTTGAGAGGCTCTGCTATCGTTTTATTTTTACAAGCGTGCTTTAGGATGTATTCGAATTTTCCCAGCGTTTTTTGTGTATGCTTGGCAAACCGATGACTATTAGGCAGGAAGGACGTAATTCCCTTTCTGAGTAGCTTTTGGTAGCTGGAATTTGGTTTTTTGTAACGTGAGGTCGAAAAATTTCTGCTATCAGGACAGGCTTCATTCGCTGCTCGCAATAAGTCGGAAATCGCGTGCTTAAGGGAAACCTCCTCCTCAATGCCTTTCTCTTTTAAGAACGGCCCTCTATTGCTAGCTAAATTGTTAAAAAAATCCTTTGGCGAAACATGTAAATGAAGACCTTTCCTGATTCCAAACAATATAAATCGGGATCTTTTTTGTGGAATTCCATACATAGAAAAATCGATCAACTCAGAATGGACGTTATATCCTATATGATTTCCTGTGAGCGCGGTTTTTCCCAGCAAAGAGATTACTTTATCCGAATGCCTTAGGCCGGATCCGTTTTCTCCATCAAATGCCTGCGTGAACCCCTTGACGTTTTCAAAGATGATAAGCTTAGGTTGCACTAACCTGATAAACTTTATATACGAATGAATCAATTTATTGCGAGAGTCGTCCTCATTCCGCCTACCAGCCATCGAGAATCCTTGGCATGGCGGTCCGCCGGCAACTAAATCGACTTCGCCCCTAAGCGCTAATAGATTTTCGCGATATTTTTTCAGAACTAGATTTATGTCGTGCGGTTTTTTTGGTAGCCACTCCGGCCAGTTAAAATGACTTTTCTGATTAATTAAATTGTGACTTAGCGTCTCAAATGCAAATGCGTCTTTCTCCAGGGCGAACAGACCTTCCCAGGCTCCTGTATTATATAATCCAAGAGACAGGCCTCCGCATCCCGCAAAGATGTCAACGTACTGTAACTTTTTCATAGCATAAGACGGATATTTTTGCTTGGCATTGGATAATTAGGTAGGATTCGTTTATGCGGCTTTTTTAACATCAAGTAGTGGCTTTGGGGATGTGGTGTTGTTTGGGAGGGTCCTGCATGTGGTGGAGGTAGCCTAGGTTGGCATATCTGATATAGCAACCATAGTCGCTGTATGTGACCCTTCCCCCATCCGATGGACACTCTTCACAAGAGCGTCCGTTCTGAGGGGATGGCATTGTAGCCCTCCGGTAAACTCCCGCTACCAGAAGCCGATTCAGTCGATTCAGGACATGCATTTTCTTCTCCTAACATGACAGCATCTTACACCAAAACTCCTCCGCTCAGTACAGAGAAATTGAGACGACGTCAACATGGGTCCATTATGGCCTATGCCGCTTAAGCGCACCCCGACGTTTTGTCGTTCAGGATGCCAGCCGCACGCAGGGCTGAACCGGACATAAGGTCGCTGAGCGCTGGGGCGCTGCTCTTCGAAGATCGACGCTGAAATCCGCGCGGCCGAAGCCTAGGCACCAGTGGCATCTTTATCCACAATGCCTCTCGCGTTCCAATAGCAGCGGCCGGGACGGCCGGACTTTCCTAGGTTGGCTGTTCACCCGGACCGCGGTTCTCCAGAACCGCTGCCTTCTGCCTGTTCGACACTGAGGCCGGCCCTGGAGGGCCGCGGTCCCAGGGGACAGCAGAAATGCACGCCACACGTTCGTCCGCCCACACATGCCTTGCCCCCGCCTTGGATCGCCCAGCATGCGGTCCTCATGCTGCGCACCATGCTCCAGGCCAAGCTCCACCATGCTGCGGTGACCCGCTGCGAGTTGGAGTATCACGGCAGCTTGACCATCGATATGGATCTGGTCGATGCGGCGGGCATGTTGGAGTTTCAGCAGATCCAGATTTACAATGGAGCCAGCGGCGCGCGCTTTGAGACCTACATCATCGCCGGCAAGCGTGGCACGGGCGAGATGCAGGTGAACGGGCCGGCGGCGCGCCTGTGCCAGCCGGGCGACCGCATTGTGGTGGCGGCTTATAGCATTTATACGGCTGACGAGCTGCGCACTCACAAACCAGTGGTGCTACTGCTGGATGAGAAGAACCGCGTCACCGGCCGGGCGTGACCGCTGCGGGCGGGCCGATGCGCTGGATCGTCATCACTAAAAAGACCGGGCAGGTGGGCAACCGCCTGACGGTCTTCGCCCACACCCTGGTCGCGGCGCGTGCGCGCGGGTGGGGGCTGCTGAACCCATCTTTCAACGAATATGCGCCCAACTTCGTCGGGCCCCGGTCCAATGTCGCTGGCTGCGTCGCTGCCCATCCCAGCCATAAGCCCGGCGCCATGGCCCGCCGCTTGGCCTATGCGCTGGCCCGGGTTGCCTGGGAAACCGGCAAAGTTCTGCGGCCGCTCAGCCTGGGCCTGATCGCCCGGGCCCGGGCCCGTAATGAAGAGCATCTGGAACTGGGCGCGGTCATCGACGCGGCGGCAGCCCGAGGGGGACGTCTGCTGCTGCTGCAGGGCTACCATTTCCGCCTGCGCGACGAGGCCGCATTCCTGGCCCATGGCGATGAGGTCCGTCGCTTCCTGGCCCCCTTGCCCGAACACGAGGCGGCGGGCGCCGCTGCGGTCGCGGCCCTGCGTGGCGCGGGCGATCTGGTGGTGGGCATCCACATCCGGCAGGGCGACTACGCGCAGCACCTGGGTGGCCGCTTTTTCTGGTCGCCGGCAGTTTATGCCGGGCTGATGTCACGCCTAGCCGAGGTGCTGGCGCCGCGCCGGCCGGCGTTTTTGATCTGCACCAATGGCCGCTTCACCGCCGCGTATTTTCCAGGCTTGACCGTGGGCTTCGGACCCGGTGCCGCCACCGCGGACCTGGCGGCGCTGATGCGCTGCGACCTGCTGCTGGCCCCGCCGTCCTCGTTCAGTGCCTGGGCCGCGTGGTGGGGGCGGGTGCCGATCCACAAGGTGCAGGATCCCGCCGCGCCGTTCACGCTGGAGGATTTCCGCGTGGATGTTGCACCAGACCCACTGTACTGATCCGGGGTCGGATTTAGCATCCCGGCACCATGCACCTTGCCTCCGATGCCGCCGTGGTCCTGCTGTCTGGCGGGCAGGATTCCGTCACCTGCTTGGCCTGGGCCCTGACTCGTTTCGCACGGGTTGAGGCGGTGACCATCGCTTATGGCCAGC
This sequence comes from Planctomycetota bacterium, assembly GCA_038213315.1. GTDB lineage: Bacteria > Planctomycetota > UBA11346 > UBA11346 > UBA11346 > JBBQTJ01. The sequence continues at coordinate 13,193 of JBBQTJ010000022.1, read as the reverse complement.
GCCATCGCGTCGAACTGGACTGCGCGGCGCGGATCGCGCGGCGCGCCGGCATCGGCCTGACGCTCATCCCCTGCGACAGCTTCGCCGCCCTGGGCGGCAATTCCCTTACCGGGCCCGAGGCGGTGAGCGATGGCCTGCGCAGCGATTCGGGTCTGCCCACCAGTTTCGTGCCTGGCCGCAATCTCGTCTTTCTGACCCTGGCGGCCGCTCGGGCTTGGCAGGTGGGCGCGGCCAACCTGGTCACCGGCGTGTGCCAGACCGATTACAGCGGCTATCCCGACTGCCGGGCCGACACCATGGCCGCCTTGCAGACCGCGCTGCGGCTGGGCATGGATGCGCCGTTCGTCATCCACACACCGCTGATGGCGCTGACCAAGGCGGCGACGGTGCTGATGCTGCGCGACCTCGGCCATCTCGACTGGCTGGCCGATAGCCACACCTGCTACAACGGCAGCCAGCCACCCTGCGGCACCTGCCCCGCCTGTCGGCTGCGCGCAAAAGGCTTTGCCGAAGCCGGGGTGACCGATCCGTTGCTGGGTCCATGACCGCCGGCGGACTGATCCTGCAGCTCGATACCGAACGGGGCTGGCGCGGCGGGCAATTGCAGCTGGCCCTGCTCGCAGCGGGTCTGACAGCGCCCTGGCGCTGCGTCGTCGCCTGCCGGCCGGGCGAGCCGCTAGCCGCCGACCTGAGCCGACGGGGCGTGGCGATCGAGGCGCTCACGCCGCGTTCGGCCTTGGATCCGCTGGCCATCTGGCGCCTGCGCCGCCTGGTCGCCCGGCTTCGTCCGGTGGCGGTGCATGCCCATACCAGTCACACCCATCAGCTGGCTCTGCTGGCCTGCGCCGGCACCGGTGTCCCGGTGCTGGTGACGCGGCGGGTCGACTTCCCGCTCAAGCGCGGCCTGGTGGCGCGCTGGAAATACGGCGCAGTACGCCAGTGGATCACGGTGAGCAGCGCGGTGGCGGCGGTCATGCAGGCGGGCGGCGTGCCGGCGACGCGGGTGACGGTGATCCGCGATGGCATTGATCCTGCACGTCACTTGGAAACTGTACCGACGCTGCGCACCGAGCTTGGCCTGCAGGCCGACGCTCTGCTGGTGGGCATCACAGCGGCCCTGGAGGACCACAAGGACCACCGCACCCTGCTCGCCGCCTGGCAACAGGTCGAGGCCGCCGTGCCCCGCGCCCATCTGGTGGTGGCCGGCGATGGCGCGTTGCGTGCGGTGCTTGCAGAACAGGCCCGCGCGCTGGGCCTGCGGCGCTGCCACTTCCTCGGTTTCCGCAGCGATGTCCCGGCGCTCTTGCGCACGTTGGATGTCTTCACCCTGTCGAGCAAACTGGAGGGTCTTGGCAGCAGCGTCATGGATGCCCAGTGGTGCGGCCTGCCAGTGGTGGCGACGGCGGCGGGCGGCATCCCCGAACTGGTCCGCGACGGCGTCACCGGCCTGCTGGTACCGGTGGGCGATGCGCCGGCGTTGGCAGCGGCGCTGCGGCGCGTGCTGGGCGACGCGGACCTGCGCCGCCGCTTGGGCGCGGCCGGGCGCGCGGCCGCGGATCCGGCCTGGACGGCCGCCCGCATGGTGGATGAGCATACGATGCTGTATGGTGGCCTGCGATGAGTTCCCCCATCTCCGCCGTCATGATCGTGCTCAACGGCGCCCGCCACCTGCCGACGTCCTTGCCGCCGCTGCTGGCCGCCTGCGCTGAGGTGCTGGTGCTCGACAGTGGCTCCACCGACGGCAGCCAAGAGCTGGCCCGCACCCTGGGAGCGCGGGTCGAACACCAGGATTTCCTTGGCTTTGGACCACAGAAACGCTGCGCCACCGCCCTGGCGCGCCATGACTGGGTGCTGTCGATCGATGCCGATGAGGTGCTGGATGCGGAGGCCGCGCGGTCGCTGGTGGGCCTGGAGCTGAGCGATGCCCGCCGTGCCTTCCGGGTGCGCCGGCGCAATCACATCGGCACGCGTGAGGTGCGGCATGGCGCCTGGAATCCCGACTGGTGCCTGCGGCTGTTCAATCGCACCCTGAGCGGTTTCTCGGCGGACCAGGTGCACGAGGCAGTGCGCCATGCGGGTCCCGTTGCCACCCTGCCGGGCAGCCTGCTTCATTATGGCTATGCGGATCTGGCCGAGGTTTTCACCCGTTGCGGCGGCTACGCCCGCTTGAAGGCGGCGCGCTACCGGGCCAGCGGACGCCGGGCCGGAGCGGCAGTGTTGGCGCTGCGGGCGGCGACTGCGTTCACCAAAAGCTATGTGGTGAAGCTTGGCGCGCTGGACGGCGCAGCCGGGCTGGTGGTGGCCTTGTCCACCGCAGTGGATGCGGTGGTACCCCTGGCGCTGGCGAGCGAAACGCCATCGTCCGACGCGCCGTGATCGTCCTCCATACCGAATCGAGCCCTGGCTGGGGCGGCCAGGAACTGCGCATCCGCGCCGAAGTCGCCGAGATGCGGCGCCGCGGCCACGACGTGCATCTGGCGGTCTGTGCCCACGGCGAATTCGCCAAGCGCCTTGCCGCGGACGGCGAACCGCACCACCTGCTGCGCTTCCGCCACCGCTTCGGCCTGGATACGGTGCTGGCGCTGCGCGGCCTGATCCGCCGCCTGGGCGCAACGGTGCTGAACACCCATTCCAGCACGGATTCTTGGGCCGGAGCCTTGGCTACCCGCGGCCTGCCCGGCGTGACGCTGGTGCGCACGCGCCACCTGTCGATCCCGGTGAAGCGCAATCTGCTGACGCGCTGGCTGTATACCCGTCCGGCCGCGGTGGTGACCACCGGCGAGGCGCTGCGCGAGCAGCTCATCCGCGACAATAGCATGGCGCCGGGCCGCCTGCTCTCCATCGCCACCGGCTTCGATCCGGCGCGCTTCGATCCGGCCACGCAGGACCGGGCCGGCATGCGCGCGGCCCTCGGCATTGCTGCCGACGAACCGGTGGTGGTGATGGTGGCGATGGTGCGCCCGATGAAGGGCCATCCGGTGCTGGTCGAGGCCGCGCCACTGGTGTTGAAGCAGGTGCCCCGCGCCCGCTTTTTGGTGGTGGGCGGCTGTCATGATGACAATCCCATGCCGGCGAAGCTGAAGCAGATGGCCGAGGCTAATGGCAGCGGCGCGCGCTTCATCTGGGCCGGTCAGCGTCAGGACATTCCGGCGATTTATGCCGCCAGCGATGTGAAGGTGCTGCCCTCGGTCAGCGACGAAGGTGTGCCCCAGAGCCTGACCCAGGCCCTGGCCATGGGCCTGCCCACGGTCAGCACGACAGTGGGCGCGATCGGCGAGATCGTCGAGGATGGCGTCACCGGCTGGCAGGTGCGGCCCGGCGATCCTGTCGCCCTGGCGGCGGCCATCGTGCAGGCCCTGACCGATCAGGCCGAAGCAACGCGCCGCGCCCACGCCGGACAGCAGCGCGTCCTGGCCCGCTATACCGTAGCGGCGATGGCGGCGCGCACCGAAGCGCTCTACGCGCGGCTCGCCGCCGGACGCCCAGCCTGGCCCGAAGAACCGCTTACCACGGGGTGACGTCGGCGCCGGGCGCCAGCTCAAGCTCGCGGATCTGCGTGTCGCTGCGCACGGGCAGTCGCAGGGTCAATCGCAGAGTCAGCTCGCCGCGATTACGCAGCCGCAGATGCGGCGACGGGGCGATGCTTTCCAGGGTCAGCTCCACCCGGCGTTCGGTCGCAGAAATGTGGCGCCAGGTCACGGCGAGCGGGCGCAGCCCGGCCCCCTCGCAAGCCAGCGGGCCGATAGCCCAGGCGACGGTGGCGGCTAGCGCGATCGTCTCCGTCGCCGCGCGGTTCAGGAGCACGCCCAACGACAACACCCCGGCTTTGGGCACGCCCGCCACCTCGGCCAGCACGGTCGCCATACCACCTTGGGCGCGCACCTGCTCGGCCAGCTCCTGCGGGCGGCTCGCCACCACCAGCGCGGGTGCCGGGCCCAGCAGCGTGGCTGCACCATCTGCTGACGGCTGCCAGCGGCTAAGCTGGATTTGCACGGCCAAGGGCACATCCGCCAGGGTCAGGGGCAGGCTTCGCTCGCGCTCCTGCGTTCGCGCCTGCTGCGCCAGGGCGGCCACCCGCTCCGACATCGCCACCAGCGGGTCCTGGCGATAGCCCACCGCATAATAGAGCACCGCGATCAGCACTGCGATCATTGCCAACACCGCCGACGCGATGCCGGCCCGCGGCCAATGGCCCTCGGTTAAGGTCCAGAACACTGGGGAAGCCCGCTGAGGCGGGCTGCTTTTTCCAGGCCGAGTGCAACTCGGCGCTCCCAGGCGGCCCTTATCCGAGGGCCATTGGGCCCGCGGCCTCAACCACGGCCAGGTCGAGGCCCACCAGCCAGCCAGCAGCACCGTGGGCGCCCACAGCGGCATGAGCAGATCCGCGCGTTGATGTCCGGCAAAGGCCAGCAGGACTAGGCCGCCCAGCAGCCAGCAGGTCAGGAAGCGCAGGGTGCGCCGCACCAACGGATCCGCTGGCGGACGGCGCCACGCGACCACCGCAGCCATCAGACCCACCAGCGACCACGGCAGGTAGCGGGTGAGCAGGTAGAAGAACGGAAAGTACGCTTGGCTGCCCGGCTTCGCCCCGGCATCACCGGATACCACGTGGCCGACCAGTTCGCGCCCGATCAGGCGATTCCAAACGTCCTGTCCCTGAGCGAGCAGAGCCAGGGCGAACCACCCTGCGCTCAGCACGATGAACAAGCCCACGCCCAACGCGTGACCACGCCACGCCGTCCGCGGCGGCAACTCTGGACCATCCTTCCGCCGGCGCTCCCACCACCACGCCAACAGACCGCACGCGGCGAAGACCAGACCCAACGGTCCCTTGGCCAAGGTCGCCAGCGTCACCGCCAGATAGAACCACACCCAGGATACCCGCCGATTCCAAGCCAGCAGAGCCGCCAGGGCCGCCAGGGCGATGGCCCCGGCGAACAAGCCATCGTTGCGCACCAGGCCCGGCATCTTGGTGCCCGGCCCGCTGGCCAGGAACATGCCTGCGGCCAACATGCCTGCAGCCGGCGACACACAGCGCCAGCCCAACAGCAGCACCGCCACCACCGCGGCCACCGTGCCCAGCAGGGCCGGCAGGGTCCAGCTCGCCTGATTCACTCCGACCACGCTTCCCGCCGCCGCACCGATCCAGGTATACAGGGGCGGCTTCGAGCAGACCACGCCACGGGCATCCCGCTGCACGATCCACGAACCATTCTGCACCGCATCCAGGATGTAGCTGACCGGACGCTCCTGATCGCGATTCATCAGATCATCGCCCACCACCAGACGTACCCCCCACAACGCCAGACAGGCGAGCACGGCGCAGCAAAGAGCAAGGCGGAGGGATGGCATGGGGTCGCGCTGAAAGAAGAGAGGCGAAATTGGTGCTGGCAATGGTCAGGTTGTCGGCTGGGGTAGTGCCGACCAAACAACCACCTTCAACAAGCTTCACCAAGCCGCGCGACGAACCGGTGCTGAAAGAGAGACTGCTCTCCCCTCTGCTTTCCCCGTTTCAACTGCGGCTCCCAGGATCACCCGCCCATGCCCTCTGCCCTGTTCATTCATCACTTGGCGGCCGACTCCACCGATCTGGCGCTGTTGCGGCGCATGGCCCTGGCCGGGGTGCCGGTGGTGGTGCTGACCTTGGCTGAGCATGTGCCGCCGCTGGTCAGGGCCGCCCAAGCCGCGGCGCTGCCGCTGACCGTCGATGCAGGCGCCACGCTCATGGCCAAGCGCCTGTTGCTGGCCTTGCGGGCTGCCGGTGCGGAGGGCGCGACCAGCTGGCTGATCGCCACCGACGCCGCGGTCATTGCGCCGGCGGCTCAGGCGGGTTTGGCGGGCGTGGTACTGCTGAACACCGACGCCCCGGCGGACGACCGCTTAGTGGTGGCGCGGGCCGACAGCCTGGCCGACGCACCTCGGGTGATGCTGCCCCGGGGCGGCGGCTGCTGGCACGACCACCGCAGCGGCTGAGCGCCTGTGAAGCAAGCCGCACCGCTCACTTGCTGCCGGCGTTGCCCGCAGCGACCAGTTGTTCGTGCACCAGCTTGCTGAAAATCTTCAGTTTCTCGACTCTTTCGTTGACCTCGGCACTACCCGAGGACAGCGGGAAGCTCTTGGCCACCTGCCAATCCATCAGCTCCTTCTTGGCGGCATCGATGAAGGTGGCGGCCGTATTCAGCTTGGCCACGCCCAGACTGCGATTGATATCTTTGTCGGTGTGGGTGCTCAGCCAAGTCTTGATCTCGGCCAGGCGGACCACCCGCTTCTTGTCGGTATCAAGCAGGGTCTTCCATTTAGTCGCGCTTTCGCCGCAGCTGCGTTGGGCCTCGCCGCCACCGGCATAGTGGCCGACCATCGCGTTCAGGCTTTCCAGGCTGGCCTGGCTGGTGGCGATGTAGCTGGCCAGCGCCTCCACCGCGCCGTAGTAGTTGTCCAAGCTGGTGTCCTCGACCTGGCGCAGGGCCTTGGCGGCCACCGTGCGCAGTTTCTCGTCGGCCAACGCCGCGACGATCTTGCCTAAGGTGGCATCTGCGCTGGCCCGGTCTTTTTCGATACGCATGGTCACGAAGGTGCGGCCCAGGGCTTCGGCCATCCAGGCCCCGTCGACCTTGTGGGGCGTCAACTCGTCGGCCAAGGGGATGAGGGCCAGGAAGGGTTCGGCGGCCTCGCTCAGCTGCAGATTGCGCACCGCCCGCATGGTTGCGGCCAGTTCAGGCAGGGGCACGTCCTTGCCGAGGCGGGGCAGCAGTTGCTTGGCCAGATCGGCCCGACGGGCCTCCGCCTGGGGGCCATTGCCCACCGAAACGCCCTGACCCAGACACCGCAGGGCCAAGACCTTCACCCCGGCGTCACTATTAGCGAGCAAGGTGATGACCGCATCCAGATCACGGGTGCCCACGCACTTTTCAACCGCATCTGCAAATTTCTCGTGCGCCGCCGCCGTCGGACCTACCGGGCCGGCCAGCAAGGTGAGCGCCGCACCAACCGAGTCGGTCGACAGCAGGGCCGCCGCCGTGTCCAGGGCCTGCGTCTCGCGCGCGGTGGCCACGTTGGGCTGGGCCAGCACCTGCAGGGCGATGGCCGCATTGGCAGAGCGGTTGGTCTTGGTCAACAGGGCGAAGGCTGCCGCGGCCACCCCGTCCGGACTATCGGGCGAGCCGGCCCAGGCGGGGAGGGCCGCCGGCAGGGCGACCGCCTCGTGGCGCACCAGATCGTAGCAATCGCTGGCCGCAGCCAACGCCACCGCACGTACCGCAGGCTGATCCTGTTGCTCAGCAATGGCCAGCAACGCAGCGAAGCGTTTGGCATTAGCGGCCACCAGGATCCGCGCCTCGGGCCGGCCTGCCTTCTGGTCCAGCAGCGCAGTGATGTCGTCGGGGCGATCCGCCACCAGCAGGTACCAGCGTTTGGCCGCGTCCGTGGCCGTAGCCGGCGAACTGGCCGCCACCATGGTCTTGTACGCGCCATTGCGCTTCATGGGACCCCATGCAGCCAAGGCCACCACCAGCGCCAGGCCCACCACCACCGCGCCGCCGATCAGCGCCTTGCGGCCAGTGCTCATGGGCTGCGACACCGTCCGGCGCGATGAACGACCACGGACCGGGTCGTCGATCGGCTTGTTCCGGGTCGAGGTACGTGAACCTACCGCCCTTTGTGCAGTCGATGAAGTGCTGCGCCGGTCCCCTGGACGGGCCGAGGCCATCCGCCCAGACCGCGGCGCATCGGCGGCGGTGACCGCCGGCGCCCGGCCCGTGGTGGTCGAACCTGGTTTGACCGCAGTGCGTCGGGCCGATCCAGCGGTGGCCGCAGGAGCCGGAGCCGGGACAGGAGACCGAGCCGGAGCCGGGACAGGAGACCGAGCAGGGGCCGGGACAGGAGCCCGAGCAGGGGCCGATGATTGGATGGTCTCGCGTTGGGCTGGAACTGGCTTCTTCCCCCCAGCCGCCTGAGCCGGCATCCGACCCGACGCGGCCCGTGGCACCGCCGCGGCCCGCCCTGAAGGTTTCTGAACAACCCCGGCAGCGCGGGATCGAGGGGTAGGGCTGGCCATGGGAAGGCTGACAGTACGGCACTCCTGGTCAGGCCCAGCGACACCGCCTCCTGCCGCACCGCACTGTGTGGTATCCATGCTCGGCCTGCCGACCGCCCACCGTTGCATGGCCCCAATTGCCTCCGATCGTAGCGCAGCGGAGCCGCCCATGACCGATCATCCCTTCGCCGACGCCTTGACCTGCCAACGAACCTGCTTTCTGCGCACGATTTCATGCTTTGGCGGCGAGCACGCCAGCTTCGCCCCGGTCGCCGGCATGCTTACCGTCGCTGGGCACATCGCCCACGCCGCCCTGACCGTGGACTGGTTCCTGCAAGGCGCTTTTCGGCCCGCCGGCTTTGATCTCGATTTCCCAGCCCACGAGGCCGCCGCCCGCGCGGTGACCGACCTGGACGCCGCCCGGGCCCGCCTCAGCACCAGCTACGACGCTGCGATCACCCACTTCGCTGCCAATCCACGCGCCGACCTCGAACTGCCCATCGCCCCCGGTCCGATCCTGGGCGGAGCCCCGCGCCTAGCGATCGTTTCGGCCCTGGCTGATCACACCGCCCATCATCGTGGCGCGCTGGCCGTCTACGCCCGCCTGCTCGCACTGACGCCACCGATGCCGTACGCCTGACCGTGGTAATTTTCAGGTGTGCCCATGCACCCCGAAGCGTCGTTCCATCAGCGGGGTGCCGCTGGCGGTTAATTGCAGACGATAGCGGCCCGGGGCGGGGAAGGTGACGTCGGCAAGGTGCACGGCGATCTCAACCACGGCCAGGGGATCGCCGAACTGCACGTCGAGCTTGGTGGTGGTCAGCGCTTTCTCCTCGGCATCGATCAAACGCAGTTCCAGGGGGACGGTGCTGTAGCCGTCGGTCAGGGCCAGGTAAACCGCCAATTGGGGATGTATCACCGGAAACTGATGCGCGCCGATGGCACTGAAGCAGCCCAGCAACGTGTGCTTGCCGGTGGCGGGATCACGCCACACCGCGTCGCACACCACCAGCGCCAGGCAGACCGGGGGGGTGCTGCTCATGCCAGGCCCTTACGCTCGAAGGCCCGCTCGATGACGCCGGCCAGGTGCGGGAGGGCATTGCGCAGGTCAGACGGTTCGCCCGCCACGGCGGTGAAGAAATCGGCACCCCGGTCGGTGCCCTTGATGCCGACCAGCACGAAGGGCATGCCCGAGACGATGATGCCGATGGCCTTGCGCTGCTCGTCGCTCATGCCGTCGGGGCCGATGGCGGGCGTCGCCGGAGCAGCTGGCGTTGCTGCCGACTTGGGGCCGGCGCCGGGGAAGCGGATGATCTTGTCGGTCACGGGAACCCCAAAGGGCAGAGTGGGAGGGGCGTCAGAATTCGACGGTGATCCAGCGACCACGGTCGGCAGGACCGCGGCAGGCGTGGATGCGGCGGCGAGCGGGTTCGGTGATGACGCAGGCGTTGGTGGTGGTGCCCTGAACGTCTTCCGGAAAGCGATTGATGGAGTCGACGCCGTCGGCCCGGTCGGCAAAGACGGCGCGCATCCCGGCGGCATCGCGCGTGCGCTGCGCCAGCACGCGCAGGCGGGCTAGGCGACGGCGGCTGCTGGCGTAGGGCGGCTCGCCCTCCAGGTGACGATGGGCTGCCGCCAAGCAGTGATTGGTACGAAACAGCGGCGCGTTCCCCGCGCGGTGGACGAAGCCGAAGGGCGTGCGTTCCCAGTCCTCCACTCCGCCGGCATCGGCCGCCCAATAGGTGTGGGCGGCGGCCAAGGGCGCGCCCTCGATCACGCTGCGGGCCTCGGCCCGGTCGTGGCAGCGCAACAGCCGGTGCAGCAGCGACAGATACGGGATGCCCAGTCGCGCGCCCCGGGTCTTGATGTTGGTGGTGCCCACCGCCAAGCCGTGGGCATTCATGCCGATCAGCGATGGACAGCCGGCACACGTGATGGCAAAGGTCGGAGCACCGCCGTGAGGGAAGCGATGCACCGCCACCACAAACGCCAGATCTCCTGGGTTCAGGTCCCAAGTCTGTCCGGCCACCACCGGGCCACCGGTCGCGCTCGTGGGCAGCAGCAGTGTGCTGCATCCTTCCGTGCTAGGATCGTCGCCCAGGGCGATGATGTCGCGCAGATCGGTGTAATTTCCCGCCGTGTACAACTCGGCCGCATCGATGCCGGCGCCGGCAGCCACCGCCAGATGCTCGGCATGGCCCTCGGCATCCCAATCCGCTAGGCGCGCCAGACAAGCCCGGCCCAGCTCCAACAGGCGCCCCTGATCGCGAATGCCCTTCTCGTAGAGGTAGGCTCGCGCCGCCCGCGCCCGTTCATGCACGAAGGCCCGGGCCAGATCAGCCACCGCGCGACCATAGGCATGGCCCATGGCCGTGACGGTGCCGGCAACGCGGATGACGGGCAGCTCAAGCATGGTGATCACTGTCGATGGGCGATGGGCGACGGTCAACGGTCAGGCCCCTTGGTCTGCGACGCTTCAGAATACCTGTCATGGCCGTTGACCGTCGCCCATCGATCGTCGACAGTCCCGCCATGTACGACTTCCTGCGCGGCACGGTTGCCACCATCGATACCAGCGGTCGCCTGGCCCTGGATGTGAACGGGGTCGGCTATTCGCTGCGCATCAGTGAACAGACCCGGCGACAGATCGCCCTGGATGGCTCGGTGGTCACCGTGCAGGTGCGCCTGGTGGTCCGCGAAGACGACCTCATCCTCTTCGGTTTCGCCGACGTGGCCGAGCGCGCTGCCTTTGACCTGCTGGTGTCGGTGCAGCAGGTCGGACCGGTGGTGGCCCTGGCCATCCTGTCCCACCTGGGCGTCGATGACCTGCGCCGGGCCTTGACCACCCGCGATGTGGCGCTGCTCAAAAAGGTGAAGGGCGTGGGCCCGAAAAGTGCCGAACGCATCGTGCTGGAACTGGCCGACAAGGTCGAGCGCATCCCCGCCCCCCGCCATGCCCCGGCCGCCGGCGCCCCCAGCGGTGTGGCTGCATTAGAGGAGGCCGCCCGCGCCCTGGTGGTGTTGGGCTTCGGCGCCAAGGAGGCCGCCGACGCCCTGGCCGCCGTGGCCACGCCCGGAGTGGGTAGCGAGGCCCTGCTGCGCGCCGCCCTGGCCCGGTTGCGGTAAAAGCAATCTGGATGCATTGACCTACGGCTGACTGTCAACGCCGCGTTTCCAACCCTGGCCCTACCACTGGAGCGGCCCGTCGCCGGACTAGCATCCGCCCGTCTGTGACCACCGATCCTGTCCCTGGCCCCATTTCGGAACGCCGTTCCACGGCCTCCGCCCCCCTGCCGTCAACCAGCGTGCGGACGCCCTGGCAGCGCTTCCGCCGCATGCTGCTGGGCGCGCCCCGCGATCTGCGCGACAGCGGCCTGGCCCAGCGCCTGGCCCTGATCCCGGTGCTGGCCTGGGTCGGCCTGGGCGCCGACGCCCTCTCGTCGTCCGCCTACGGTCCCGAGGAATGCTTCAAGATCATCCAGGCCCATCCCCACTTGGCGGTGGCCCTGGCAGTGGCCTGCGTTCTGACCGTGGTGCTGATCAGCCGCGCCTACTCCCGCCTCATCGAGCACTTCCCCAATGGCGGCGCCTATGGCGTGGCCAGCCGCACCCTGGGCAGCCGCACCGGCATGGTGGCGGGTTGCGCCCTGGTCGTCGACTACGTGCTGACCATCGCCGTGTCGGTGACCGCCTGCGGCGAAGCCCTGTATAGCCTGCTGCCCGGCGTCAGCACCGCCCTGAAGCTACCCCTCGAAATTGCCATCATCATCGGCTTGATCGTGGTCAACATCCGCGGCGTACGCGAATCGATCCTGGTACTGACGCCGATTTTCGTCGTCTTTGTCATCACCCATACCATTTTGCTGGGTGGCGCCTTCTACTACCACGCTGACGCCCTGCCCGCTGCCGCCCGCCAGGTGGCGGAGGGCTACCGCAGCGATTGGGGTACCATCGGCCTGCTCGGCATGGGCATGCTGTTGCTCAAGGCCTATGCCATCGGTGGCGCCACCTACACCGGCCTAGAGGCGGTCTCCAACGCCCTCCCCCTGCTGCGCGAGCCGCGCGTGCGCCATGCCAAGCGCACCATGACCTACATCGCCATATCCTTAAGCATCTGCGCCAGCGGCCTGCTGCTGGCCTATCTGCTGTGGGGCATCCGACATGAAGAGGGCCGCACCATGAACGCGGTACTGGCGGGCAAGGTCGCCGCCTGTCTGCCCTTCGGCGGCACCACCTTTATCTGGGCGACCATGCTCAGCTCCGCCGCCCTGCTGATCGTCGCCGCCCAGGCCGGCTTCATCGCCGGCCCGCGGGTGCTGGCCAACATGGGCGTCGACTCCTGGGTGCCGCGCCGCTTCGCCGCCCTGTCCGAGCGCCTGACCACCGGCAACGGCATCGTCATCATGGGCCTGGCTGCCGCGGGCATGGTCCTGCTGGTGGACGGCAAGATCACCACCCTGGTGGTGATCTACGCCATCAACGTCTTCCTGGTCTTCGCCCTGACCATGATCGGCATGACCCGTTTTTGGTGGAACACTCCCCCCGAACCCAGGTCGATCATCCGCACCCGCCGCCTGCTGCTCTTCGGGTCAAGCGCGCTGATCTGTTCGGTGATCTTGATCACCACCATCTGCACCGCCTGGGGCGACGGCGGCTGGCTGGCCCTGCTGGTCACCGCCGCGCTGGCCACCCTCTGCGTGCTCATCCGCCGTCACTACCTGACCGTGGCGCGCCGGGTGCATCAGCTCTACCACCAGCTCATGACCATCCCGCCCGCCGCCGGAAAAGTCCCCGGTGAGCTGGCCCCGCGCGAACCCACCGCCGTCCTGCTGGTGGCCGGCTACGGCGGCCTGGGCATCCACACCCTGCTGTCCATCTTCCGCCTCTTCCCCAATCAATTCCGCAATGTCGTCTTCGTCTCGGTCGGCGTCATCGACAGCGGCGAGTTCAAAGGCGAGGACACCGTCGCCCGCCTGCGCCAGCGCACCCAAGAGACCCTCGACCGCTACGTCGCCCTGGCGCATTCACTTGGCCTGGCCTCAACCAGCCGCTTCGCCGTCGGCACCGACGCCGTCGACGAGGCCGAGCGCGTCTGCCTGGACGTCGCCAAGGACTTCCCCCGCGCCCTCTTCTTCGCCGGCAAGGTCATCTTCGCCCGCGA
>JBBQTJ010000021.1:0-20608 GCA_038213315.1 Planctomycetota bacterium | reverse complement strand
GCACGGTCGCTGGTCACCGCGTAGTCCGGGTTCCACGCCAGATCCAGGCGGATCGGCCCAACCGGCAACTGATACCGCAACCCCACGCCCAGGGCTTGCCCGCGGTCATGTCCGATGTCAAAGGCCTTGGGGCTGACGACGCCCCAGTCATAGAAGCAGGCGCCGTGCAGGGCGGCGCGCAGGCGGGCGCGCAACTCGATGGTGGCATTGACGCTGGTCAGACCGCCGGTCGGCGCGCCATCGGCGCCGCGCGGGCCAAGCGCGTCCTCGGTGAAGCTACGCACGTCCTCGGCCCCGCCGAGAAAAAAGCGCTCGGCCACCGGCAGGCTGTCACTGCCGCCCAGAACCGGGCGGGTGCGGGCTTCAAGATTGAGGCCCAGCACCATGTCCTCATCCACATTTAGAGGAATGAAGCCGGCGCCGGTCAGGACCAGTTCGGCGAAATCCAGGTCCGAGCCCAACCATGGGGCCGAACGCGCCACACCGATTTCCAACAAGCTGCCGCGGTTGGGCAGTACCGGATTATCGCGATTGTCGCGGCGCAGACGCGCGAACAGGCGTGCGCTGCTGGTGAAGCCGTTCCGTTCGGCGTCGGGGATCTCGCCCCGCACGTTGGTAGCCCTGCTGGTCTCGTAGGTATAGCCGACGCGGCTGGACCAGGCGCTCAGGGCTTTGGCGAACTGGTGGCGCCAGGAGGCGGTGGGATCGAAAGTGGTGCGGTCGAAGGTCGGTTCCTCGCGCCATTCGGCGCCGCCGCCCAGCTCCAAAGTGTCGGCGCCGCCCAGGAGCCAACGGTCACGCAGCAACAGGTTGGCGAAGAGGTCTTTGGCGCTGGCCCCCATCGCCAGTTCGGCGCTGCGGCCCACGCCGAGGAGGTTGCGTTCGGTCAGGCGGGCGCCGACGCGCGGGCCTTCGTAGCTGCCAAAGCCGACTTCCAGGTCCAGGCGGCGGGGACGACCTTCCTGCACGACGACGTCCAGGTCCGCCTCGCGGCCGCCGGCCACGTCCGCCACGCTGGCGGGGCTGACCGTCACCGCACGGAAAAGGCCGCTGCCCAGCAGATCGCGCACACCTTCGTCCAGCGGCCCCTTGGCCAGCAGATCGCCGGGCTGCAGCGCAAAGCGTGCAGCGACGAAGGAGGGCGCCGTACTGCGCGTGCCGGTGACCACGATGTGGCGCAGGAGATAGGGCTGGCCCGGCGCGATGCTGACCTCAAGCAGGACCAGCGGCTGGTGGCCCTGAGGCACGGTCCGGACCGTCACCGCGATGCTTTGATAACCCAGCGCCAGCCAGTGGCCGCGCAGGCGGGCGCTGGCCACGGTGGCGGTATCGGGCCGCCACGGGCCGCCCACCAGATCAGCGAGCAGTCCCTCAGCGACCGTGACCACCGCCGGATCCGCAGCGCTGGCGGACACCGCCGCCACGGTGAAGCGCGGGCCTTCGCGCACCGTCACCACCGCATCGGCGGTGCGCTGGTCGGCCCGCCAGGTGAGGACCGGTGCCGCCACCGCCACCTGATGATAGCCCAGCGTGCGGTAGGTGGCGGCGATGTCGCCGGTGAGTTCGGCCAGGTCGGAGAGGCGCAGCGGCGGATCGCCCAGGGCCAGCAGGCCAAGACCCCGGGGACGATGCAGGCGCAGCAGGTCGTGGCTGCTGACCGTCGTGTTGCCGGCGAAGCGCAGCTTTCCCAGACGGCAGCGCGCGCCTTCGGCAACGCTCACCAGCACCCGCTGTGTGGCCTCTGCCCCCGTGGTGGTCACGGCCACCTGGGCGCGGGCGAAGCCTTCGCGGCGCAGCGCCGCCTGCATCGCCCAGGCCGCGTCAGCCAGGTAGGAAGGCTCGCGTTCGCGCTGCCATTCGGCCAGGTCGCGTCGCGCGGCTGCCGCCAGCACGCGCGCCGACACCACCCGGCAGCCGGCGTAGTCGACGGGCACCTCATCCACCGCCGGCAGCAGGCCGGTGATCAGCAGCAGGGCCAAGCCCACGCAGCATCGCCAGGTTCTGCTCATGGCGACCACTCGGTGAACTCATGCCGCCACAGGATGCCAAGATTGTAGGCGTCGTAGATGTCCCGTTCGCCATGCAGAAACCAGGGGCCGCCCAGATGGAACTCGGCGTCGTAGTCCTCGGTGCCGGTGGCAGCGTTGAGCCGCTCGCCGGTGCTGATACTCAGGCGGTCGAGCAGGCTGGAATGGTCCGGATCGCTGTCGCCGGCCAGCACGCCCAGCAGTTCGCCGCCCACAAAGGTGCCGACCATCAGCACATTGCCGCTGGCGCCTTCGCCATCGCTGCCCGGCACGCGCCCGGTGGTGACCAGCTGCATCGCCTCGCTGGGCGACAGGCCGTCGGCGCTCGCCTCGATGGTGACGTTGGGCAGGGTGCCGCGCGCCCAGATGCGTACGGCGCGTCCGGCGATGCTGGACGCGGCTTCGGCATCCAATTCTGCCGCCAGAGGCGCGTCGGCCGGGAAGGTGACGGTGGAGCGCTCCAAGGTCAGGGCGGCGAAGGGCAGGCGCACCCGGCCCCGGGTGGACCAGACCTGCCCGGTCAGTTCCGGCGCGCTGCCGGTACCGCCCAGCTGCAAGGCGGCGCCACCGACCACATCCAGGAGGTTGTTGCGCAGCCGCAGGGTATCGGTGGCCCGCACCGTCACCGCGAAGCGCAACGCATCCAAGGGCGGCTCGGTGATGCTGAACAGGACGCCTTGGTCGCCGCCGCCGCCACGCACGCCAAACCCCACCGGCCGCGACCATAAAGCCTGATCCACGGTCACCATGCCGCTCAGGACCAGGGCATCCAGCGGCCCCGCCAGGTGCAAGCCCGCGGCGCCAGTGCTGGCGCGCAGGCGCAGGTATTGGTCCTGCAGCAGCAGCAGGCGCCGGCCGCTCAAGGTCAGGTCGACCTGCGGCACCGCCCCGGAGAGATCCACCGTGCCAAGGAGGTGTAGGGGGGCGCCGCCCAAGGCGCCGGTGAAATCCGCACTGACCACCCGATTGGCCAACCAGCGCACCGTGCCGGTACCTTGGGTCAGCGGCGCAAGCACGGTGCGGGTCTTCACCTCGACGCCGGCCACGGCCAATTCGCCCGTGAGGGTCGGCGCCGCCACGGTGCCACCGATCAACAAGGTTCCGTTGGCGGTGCCGCCCAGTCGACGCAGGCCCGACAGCAGGCTGGCCATCGAGGTCAGGTCCATGTCCGCCAGGGTGGCGCTGCCGCTCAGCGGCCACGCACCCGCAGCGTTGATGGCGCCGGAGACCAGCAGGCGGCCACCGCGATCTCCCCAGGCCTCGCCGTCCACGCGCGCCCCGCTGCGGTCGACCGTCATCGCCATGGTGGCGGACAGCGCCTGGTCGTGGGCCGGTGTGGTCCCCGCGTCCAGTTCTTCGGGCGGGATCACCTGGGCTGGCAGGAGCAGCTCATCGGCCCGGGCGACGAGGCGGACGCCCCTTGGCGTCAGCTCAGCCGTGGCCAAGGCGCTGCCACTGACGGGGATGACCGGCCAATGTGCGGGGAACCACCAAGGCTTGGCCACGGCGGTGGCAGTGGCAGACACGACCCCCACCGGGCCCGGCACCGATAGCAGACCGGTGGAGCCGAGGACCACCGGCCAGCGCCCGGTGGCGGACAGGGCGCCCCCATCCCCCACCGACGCCACCAGACGATGCAGCGCCAGCCCATCAGCGGCCTGGCTGGCGAGCATCTCGCCGTGCCAGTCCTGCCCGCGCCAGGTGCCGGCTGAACTGGCGGTGAACAGCATCTGCGGCCGGGCGGCCGGGCCAGTGATCGCGAGCGAGCACTGGGCCCGACCCACACCGCCCGGCAGCGGCAGGTCCTGGCCGGTGGCCTGGATGGCGACCGTGCGGCCACCCGCCGCGGTGATGGTCAGCAAGCCGGTACCAAGTCGCCACGCCACATTCTGCACCGTCCAGCCGTCTGCTGCCCAGCTGACGCTGGCGGACTGGGCCAGCCGCATTGGCCCGAACTGCAGCGCGGTCACGTCGACCTGTGCCGCTGCCGGGCCTAGGCGGGCTGTCGCCGCGCCCGTGGCGCTGCCCGTCATCGCCACCGTCCAGCGGCCATCCTGCGCCGCCGCGCTGGCGGAGACGCCGCCCAGGGCACGGCCCTGCCAGGCCAGCCCAAGCAGCTCAGCAGAGGCCTGCACGCGGGCCGCCGACGGCTGCGCCAAGGGGATCGCCTCGGCCACCAGCCGCACGGCCATGCGTCCATCCAGATCATCGGCGCCGGGCACGCCCGCGAGGACCGCGCCGACATCATCGGCGGTGACCAGCAGATCCGCCGTCGCCAGGTCGGATTCCAGGTCGAGGCTGGCGCTCAGCAGGCCGACCAGCGGACCGCGGGTCAGCGCGGCTTGACGCAGGGTCCAGTGCGGCGGGGTGCCCGACCAACCGGCCGCCACGCTGTCGACCGGGATGCCGGCCAGGGTGACTGCGGTCGCGCTGAGCGTGCCGGTCAGCTCGGGCATGCTCAGAGCGCCGTTGGCCGTCAGCTGCACCGTGATGGCACCATGACTGTCTTCGCGCCAGTCGTCGAGGGCGAGCAGGCCGTCGGCGTGCAGGGCCAGGGCACCGTCCGGCCGTGGCTGGAGGCGTCCGCCCAGGCTCAGGTGGCTACCACCGCAGCGCAGCTCGGCCCGGTCGAGCTGCAGCCAGCCCGCCTCGTCATGGCCGCGCAGGGACACGGCGACCGCGTCGGGCGGCATCACGCGCAGCCCGGCCAGGGCCAGCCACGGTCCCAGGTCCTCCACCTCCAGGGCGATGCTGCCCACGCGCTGCAGCGGCCAGGGGGATGCGGGCTCAAGGACCGTGTCGCGCAGGTCCACGCTCAGCCCGGGCGCTGCCAAGCTCAGGCCCGCCACCAGCGTACCGGCACTGGCGCTGCGCACCGTCACCACGGCGGAATCGAGGCCCAGCAAAAACCAGCCGGGCGATTGCACCGCCGCGGTCGCCGACCAAGTGCCGTGGGCATCGAGGGTGACGCTGGCATCGGCCGTGCCCCGCAGGCCGGGGACCTGCCAGGGCGCCGGCAGCCGTTGCAGGTTCAGGTGCGCTGCGGTGGCGGCGAGGGCGCCGGCGCGCAGGGCCACGGTCACCGCGCTGGCGGCGATCGTGCCGGTGGCATCCAGGTCCGGGCCATCGCTGCCCGGACCAAGCACCACCTCGTGCACCGTGAGCCCAGGCAGGCGCAGGGGTCCACTGCGCAGCACGCCGGCGGCGAAGGCCAGGGTGGTGCTGCCGGCGGTGCGTGGCAGGCGCCAGGACAGCACGCCGGCGCCGTCCGCCAGGGTCGCGCTAAGGCCGAGGTCACGGCCCAGCACCGGCACCGTCAGAGGCAGGGACACCGTGCCGCTGAGCGCCAGGGGTGGCAGGCGCGCAGGCAAAGCGAACGGCGTGGCCGGACCTGGCGGGCCGGAATCGTCGCGCAGGACCAGCTCGACACCATCGGCCTGGATGGCGGTGATGCCGTCGAGCCCGCCGGTCAGCAGCGGCCACCACCGCCACGACACGCGCAGCCGCGTCACCGTCAGGCGCTCGATCGCCCCGCCCGGCGCGGTGGTGTGCAGGCCGGTCAGCACCAAGCCATCGGCGTCCGGGCCGCGTAGCGCATCACAGGCCACGGGCGCCGCCAGGGCCGTCGACAATTCGGCCATCAGGCGCGCCCGTACCAGTGGCGTGAGCCACCACGCGCGGCTGCTCCAGGCCAGCAGCGGCAGGACCAGGAGCAGCAGCACTGAGGCAAGGATCCAGCGGCGGCGACGGCTCACGAGCGGCACGGTAGGCACGCCATCGGGCGGTCGATGGGCAGCCGGTTCAGGGCGCTCCAGGCGGAGCGTAGACCGCGGGCTGCGGACTGCGCCGCAGGGCCCACCAGCACAGCGCCACGCCGATCAGCAGCAGGGGCACGGTCAGGGCCTGGCCCTTGGTCATCAGGCCCAGGATCAGGTCGACGCCGGGACTGCCGGGCTGGCCCCGGTCGGGCTCGCGCCAGAACTCACCCACGAAACGCCCGAGGGCATAGAGGACAAAGAACAGACCCATGGTCAGGCCGGGTCGGCGGTGACGGTGGTGCAATGACAGCAGGACCGCTGCCAGCAACGCGCCTTCGAGTCCAGCGGCATACAGCTGGCTGGGATGGCGGGGCAGGTCGTCCTGGGCCGATGGAAAGATCATTGCCCAGGGCACGGTGCCCGGCCGACCATAGAGCTCGCCATTGACGAAATTGGCCAGCCGGCCGAAGCAGATGCCAATCGGCGCGACCGCTGCGACCGCATCGCCCAGCACCAGGAAGGAACGCTGCCGGCGCCACGCGTACAGGCCGATGCCGACCGCGAAGCCGACCATGCCGCCATGGCTGGCCATGCCGCCTTCCCAGACCTTGAAGATTTTCAACGGCGCGGCCGCGACCTCATCGGGAATATACAAAGCGCAGTAGGCCAGGCGCCCGCCGACCATCATGCCGATGGCCGCCCACATCACGAAATCGCCCAGGTCCTCCTTGGCCAAGGGCAGCCGCTGTTGCCGGCGCCAGCGCTCCAACAGCCACCAGCCCAGCATGATTCCCGCCAGGTAGGCCAGACCATACCAATGGATGGCGAAGCCGCCCCACAACTGCACCGCGATGGGATTGAGGTCGTGGACCCAGTAGCCGTCGCGGGTCATTGGGAACTGCCGTCGCGGGGTCGCGGGGTCGCGGGGTCGCGGGGTCGATGGCGGACGACAGCCCACTGACCACCGTCGCGGGGTCGCGGGGTCGCGGGGTCGCGGGGTCGATGGAGGCCGACAGCCCACTGACCACTGTCGCGGGGTCGCGGGGTCGCGGGGTCGCGGGGTCGACGGAGGACGACAGCCCACTGACCACCGTCGCGGGGTCGCGGGGTCGCGGGGTCGCGGGGCCGACGGAGGCCGACAGCCCACTGACCACTGTCGCGGGGTCGCGGGGTCGCGGGGTCGCGGGGTCGATGGCAATGCCGCCCACTCGCTTCCCCGGAAATCACATCACATACGGGTGCTGGCGCCGGCGCGGACCCCGCGACCCCGCGACCCCGCGACCTCGCGACGGCTGTCCAACTCATACCAACGGCGCCCCCTGCTCCCGCAGGAAGGGCATCAGGTAAGCCAGGGCTGCGGTGCCGTGCTTGTCGTGGGGCGTTTCCAGCAGGTGGTGGCCGGCGCCCGACAGGATGTGGACCTCGCTGACGCCGCCCGCGGCCTGGACCGCCTGATGCAGCTTGAGGGCCTGCTTGGCGGACACGTCCAGGTCATTGTCACCGTGCAAAAGCATCAGCGGGGGCAGGCCGCCCAGGGGCAGGCCAGCGGGACTGCGGCTGGCCTTGTCCGCCCCGGCGAAGCGCTCGCAGGCGTGGTGGTGATTGGGCAGGACGCTGTCGCGTTCAAGCGACGGCGTGACGCCGACTGCCGCGATGGCGCGCAGGCGCAGGGTCGGCTCGTTGGCCAGGGCGCGGCCCGCCAGCAAGGCCAGCAGGCTGCCGGAGCCGGAGCCAAGCAGACTGAAGGTGCGGCCATCGTGGCCCAGCAAACAGGCGTCTTCCAGGGCGCGACGGATGCCGCTCAGCACGTCCTCAAGTAATTCGCCGCCGTGCACCGCGCCGTCGTTCAGCAGACGCGTGCCCAGCAGGGCCACCGGCAGACCCTGCTCGGCCAAAAGCAGCGCCAGCGGCCGTAGCTCCCGCTGCGAGCCGGCCTCCCACCAACCGCTGGGCAGGCAGATCACCAGGGCCTGGGCCTCGGCGCCCCGGGGGATGAACACGTCCACCACCTGCCGGGCATGCGGGCCGTAGGAGGAACTAAGGGTGGCGGCGAGATCGGGCATGGGGGCTCTGGGGGGACAGCCAACGCAGGGTCGCGAGGTCGCGGGGTCGCGGGGTCGCGGGGTCGGATAAATAACGGGGAGCAGCGTGGGATGAATCCGAACGATGCCAAGGAGCATCCCCCACCGCAGGCGATGTGGCCATCGACCTCGCGACCTCGCGACGGCTGTCCCGAGAGTCTTACATCCGTTCCGGAGCCTCCAGCCCGAGCAGTCGCAGGCCTTCGCCCAGGGTGATGCGGGCGGCGCGGACCAGGGCCAGACGGGCGGCGACCAGGCGGTGGTCGGGGCACAGCACGCGCAGGCCGTCATCCTTGCTGCCGGCGGTCAGCCAGCCGGCGATCGCTGCGGACAGGCCCAGCAGGCTTTGGGCCAGCACGCTGGGTTCATCCTCGGCCACTGCACGTTCCAAGGCCGACTGCTGACGCGCCAGGGTCAGCAGCACCTGCTTCTCGTGGTCGTCGCTCAGCAGGGCCGGATCGGCGACCGGCAGGGCGGGGTGGGCGGCGGCGGCCTTGCGCTCGATCGAACACAAGCGGGCGTGGCTGAATTGCAGGTACGGGCCGGTGTCGCCGTCAAAGCGCAGGGCTTCCTCGAAGCGGAATTTATTGTCATTGGTGCGCGAGCCTTTGAGGTCGTTGAAGACCACCGCGCCGATGCCGACCTGGCGGGCGACCAAGG
This sequence comes from Planctomycetota bacterium, assembly GCA_038213315.1. GTDB lineage: Bacteria > Planctomycetota > UBA11346 > UBA11346 > UBA11346 > JBBQTJ01. The sequence continues at coordinate 12,082 of JBBQTJ010000021.1, read as the reverse complement.
CACGTTCGTCCGGCGATAGATCGGGATTCTTCTCGGCGACGATGGTGGCGGCGCGTTCCACGGCTTCTTCCAAGACTTCGCGCAACAGCATGACCTTGCCCTTACGCGTGCGGCCCTTGGCCCAGCCGGGCTCGAGCCCCTCGCCGGGCTCGTCGTTCCACAGCAGCACCACGCCGAAGCCGACGTGGCGCAGATGGTCGTGATAGGGCCGGCCCATGAGCTTGGCGATGGCGAACCATTCCTGGAAGTGCAGGGACTGGCCCAGGTCGACCACGTACAGGCTGCGGTCGAAACGGAATTCACCAAAGCGGTCGTCGCAGGCCGCCAGGTCGCGGGTCGCGTACAAGGTGCCGCCATCGGCGCGGCGGATCAGCGCGGGTTTTTTGAAGGCTTTGCCCAAGTGCTTGGGCAGGTCCACCACGGTGGCGCCCTGGTCGATGGTGGTGAGCTGCTTGGCTTCCAGCTCGGCCAGCACCGGACCCATTTTGTCTTCGTAATGGGCTTCGCCCTTCCAGGAATCGAACTGCACGCCAAGCAGGGCGTACACGCGCTGGAATTCGGTCAGGCTGGCATCTTTGAACACCTGCCACAAATGCCGGGCCTCGGCATCGCCATCCTCAAGCTTCTTGGACCAGAGGCGGGACTCAGCCTCGCGTTCGGCGTCACCCTTTTCGGCCTGGCTGGCGCGCACGTACAACGCGTTAAGGAAGGTCACGCGGTCGGGCGCGGCTTCCAGCTCGGCCAGGGTCAGACCGTCGCGCTTCCAGCCGGCGATCAGGCGGCCAAAGGCGGTGCCCCAGTCGCCCAGGAAATTGATGCGCTGCACCGTCCAGCCAGCGGCGGCATAGAGCCGGGCCAGGCTGTTGCCGATCATGGTCGAGCGGATGTGGTGGAAGGCGAGGTGCTTGGCGATGTTCGGACTGCTGTAGTCGATGCACACCGTGCGTCCGGCACCGCTGCTGGCGCGCAAGGCCGCGAGCGGAACGGCTTGCAAGGTCGGCAACAAGGCCTGAGCCACGGCGGCCGGCGCGAAGGTCAGATTCAAAAAGGGGCCGGCGGCGGCGGCCGTGACCCCGGGCAGGTCCGACACCAGCGCCACCAGTTCGGCGGCCAGCATCGGCGGAGCCTTACCCGCACCCTTGGCCAGCTGGAAGCAGGGCAGGGCCAGATCGGCGGCAAAGCCCTTGGCGGGCGGGGCGAACAGGGCGGTGACCTGGGCCGGGGCGAGATGGAGGTGGCCAGCGACGGCGGCGGCGACCGGGGCGGTAAGCAGAGGCAGCATGGCGGGCACGGTAGTGGGTGGACGACCATGCGAAACCCGCTCCACCCGCCTCGACTCCTGGCGTCGAAACGCTACACCAGCGGTCATGCAACCCATCGTGACCTGTGGCCAATGCCGTGCGCAAGTGATCCCCCTGGCCACTGGTGCCTGTCCCGCCTGCGGCGGCGATCCCGCCATCGTGCGAGCGGTGGAGGTGGTGCCGCCACCCCGGGTGTCGGGACGCTATCTGGTGCACGCGGCCCTCTGGCTGGTGCTGGGCTGCTTCACGATCTATGTCGGTCAAGTGGTCAAGGACGACGGCTGGCGGCGCCTGGCGGCCACCGCACTGCCGTGGGTCTGTTTCGTAGGCGGCTTGCTGATCGCCGTGCACGCCATCCGCCTGCGTCTACGTGAGCGACGTCCGTGACGGTGACGGGCACGGGGGATTCATAGCCGAAGTCCCCGTCCGCCACGGGCGGTCAGCGGTGGACAGCCAGGTAGGCGACCACGGCGCCGACGTAGGCGGCCAGGCCGCTGCCGATCAGCAGCAATTGCAGGCGCAGGCGATCGGTCTTGCGGTCACGATAGGCGATCGCCTCGGCCAGGGCTTCAACCGGCTCTACGCCCGGCAGCCGGCGGCTGAGCCAATTCACGTCCAGGCCGCGTAGCAGCAGCAGCACGCCGCTCAGCACCATCACCAGCCCGATGGCCAGCATCCAGCGCGACAGCATGTTGCTGGCCGCGATGTTCGGGCCCGAGAAGCCGGTGATGGTCAGGGTCAGGGTCGACAGGGTGAGCAGCAGCTGGGCTCGGCTCTGGATCACCGCGAACTGCCCCACCACATGGTGGACGGCAGCGGCGGCATTCCCTTGATACAGCGCCAGCAGCGCCGCCGCCTCGGCCCGGTGCGGCGCCGCCGGCGTGGGCATGACGTCAGCCGATGGCATAGGCGATGCCCTCGACCAGGGCCTGCCAGCTCGCGGCGATGATGTTTTCGCTGACGCCGACAGTGCCGAAGGTGCGGCCGCGGTGTGCAAAATCGATCAGCACGCGCACCTTGGCGGCGGTGCCGTCGGTGCTGTTCACCACCCGCACCTTGTAGTCGGTGAGGTGCAGGTCTTGCAGGGTGGGATAGACCGGGATCAAAGCGCGGTTCAGGGCGTGGGCCAAGGCATCGACCGGGCCGTGGCCTTCGGCGGCGGTCAGACGCGGGACGGTGTCGCCCGGGCAGCTGACCTTCACCGTGGCCTCGACCAGGTGCCCTTCACCGGATTCCATGCCGTGGACGCGGTAATGGTGCAGGGTGAAATTGGGCACCGCCAAGCCCAGCCGGCGGCGCACCACCAGATCGAAGCTGGCATCGGCGGCCTCGAAAGAGTAACCCTGATTCTCGAGGCGCTGCACTTCGTCGACCACCGCCGCCAAAACCTCGCCGGTGAGTTGCGGATAGCGCGAGCCAAGCTTGGCCTGCACGTTGCTGCGTCCGGCCAGCTCGCTGACCAGGATGCGACGCTCGTTGCCGACCTGCTCGGGCGCGACGTGCTCATAGGTGGCGGCCAGGCGCTGCACCGCGCTGACGTGGATGCCGCCCTTGTGGGCAAAGGCCGCGCGGCCGACATAGGGCTGGTTCGACGGGCCATTCAGGTTGATGCGTTCCCACACCAGCCGGCTGAGCTCGGTCAAGCGCTGCAAGCGTCCGTCGGGCAGGCAGCGGAGGCCCAGCTTCAGTTCGCAATTGGCGATCACCGCCGTCAGGTCGACGTTGCCGCAACGCTCGCCCACGCCGTTGATGGTGCCCTGTACCTGCCGTACGCCCGCCTGCACCGCGGCGAGGGTGTTGGCCACCGCGCAGCCCGAGTCGTTGTGCACGTGGATGCCCAGCAGCGCCTCCGGCAGGTAGGCCTGCACCGCGCGCACCGCCGCGGTGATGCGTTCAGGCAGACCGCCGCCATTGGTGTCGCACAGGATCAGCCGGCTGGCCCCGGCCCGATGGGCCGCCGCCAGGGAATCCAGGGCATACGACGGGTTCGCCGCGTAGCCGTCGAAGAAATGCTCGGCGTCATAGAAGACCGGCTTGCCGGTGGCCTCGCACAGGAAGCCCACCGAATCGGCGATCATCGCCAGATTGTCGGGCAGGCCCACGCGCAGGGCCTCGGTGACGTGCAGGTCCCAGCTTTTGCCGAAGATGGTGGTGACATCGGCCTTGGCCGCGACCAGGCGCTGCAGGTTGGCGTCCTCGGCGGCGCTGACCTTGGCCCGGCGCGTCGAACCGAAGGCGCAGATCTTCGCCCGCTCCAGGGTCAACTCGCCAACCCGGGCGAAATAGGCCACGTCCTTGTCGTTGGAACCGGGCCAGCCGCCCTCGATGTAGTCCACGCCCAACCAGTCCAGGGCCGTGGTCAGGGCCAGCTTGTCGTCCAGGGACAGGTTCACGCCCTCGCCCTGGCTGCCGTCGCGCAGGGTGGTGTCGTAGATTTCGAGGCGGGGGGAAACAGTCGTCGCGGAGTCGCGGGGTCGCGGAGTCGCGGGGTCGGTGGAGACGGTCATGGTTGGTTCGTGGGGGGCGTGCCGGTGATTGTAGGAAGGGTGTAACGCAAACGGCCGCTTGCCTTGCAGGCAAGCGGCCGTGGCACGAGGTCAGGCTTGCACTGCGAGTCGGCTAGCGGCCGGCGGTAATTCGAAGCCCACGAATGAAGCTGCTGACCATGGGCTAGACGATAAGGCCACCCAGCCGGCTGTCCACCCGGAGCGCGGACCTCCAGGTCCGCCGGCGTCTCGCTGTCCCCACGGAGCGCGGACCTCCAGGTCCGCTCGCATGTGGAAGCGGATCTGGAGGTCCGCGGTCCGGGTGGGACTACACCGGAAACGGCGACGCTTCTTCGACGCTGGTGACCTGCACCTTCAGGCTGGTGGCCAAGTGGTTGTTCAGGCTATCCTGCACGAACTGCAAGGTGCCGCCGATTGAGGACGAGCACGAGCCGCAGGCGCCCTGGTACTGCACGAACAGCTGGTCCTCTTTCAGGTCGACCAGGTCCATGCCACCGCCATCGCTGGCCAGAGCGGGACGGACATGCACATCCAGCACCTGTTCGATGCGGCGCACCTTTTCGAAGAGGCCAATCTCGGTCCAGGGCAAGCCGGCGATCAGGGCGACCGGCTTGGCGGCGGCGGTGACCTGCTGGGCGGCCTTGCCGAGGACATAGAAGGGCGTGTCCGCGTCCAAGCTGAGGGTCAGGGCGGTGCTCAGTGCGCCCTGGCGCAGGTAGTCGTCCACTTGGCGCGGGCTGACCATGGCCGCATCGATCAGCAGCCGGCCGATGATCAGCTGGCACATCACGTCGTAGGCCGCGCGCAGTTCACCGGTAGCGGGGCTGGCGAAGCGGGCGTCGTGGACCAGCCCGCCGCTGTCGGTGAGCAGGGTCAGGACGATGCGGTCGGGGGCAACTTCGGCACCGTGCTCGGCGCGCAGCAGGGTGCAGCCGTGGGCGACCGCGTCGGTGCTGGTCAATTCCCCCGCGTACCGCAGCGCAGCCAGGCGGGCGAGCACCGGGGCAGACAGGACGGGGGTGGTCATGAGCGCATGGTCACCCGCGCTGCGAGCGGGTCAAAGGAGCGTTGCGTATGGCTGGGATGCACGCAAACGCGCATCCACCGGCGCTCAGCCGCGGTCGAGGGCCTCGGCGGCGGCCATGCCCGACAGCAGGGATCCTTCGATGCGCGGCCGGTCGCCGAAGGCATCGCCGGCGAAAGCCAGTGGGGCGCCCAGGTCGGTAACCACGGTGGGATTGCCGATGGTTTCGACCGGGATGTTGTGGGGCCAATGCACCAGTCGGGTGCTGGCCGGTGCGGTCCAGGCGCCGGTCTCCAGCCGGCCCAGCAAGGCGGTGGCCGCCGGGACCAACTCAGCGAGCAGTTCGGCGTCGGTGCGCTGCCGATGGGCATCGGCCCAGGGTCCGCGGGTGTGCAAGACCACGGTTTCGCCCGCCAAGCGCAGACCCTTGGCCCGTTGCGAGGCGAGGATGTAGAACGGGCCATCATCTTGCACCCGCATGATGCCCGGACCGGGGACCGCACAGCTGGTGGCGCTGGGATACTCCAGCACCAGAGACACGCAGCTGGTATAGCGCACCGCGCCCAGGCGCTCGGCCAGGGCTGGCGTCAGCGGGCGTTCCTGGGTGCCGGCTTTCAACAGCTCCAGGGCGACCGGCACCGGCGGGGTCATGACCAGGGCGTCCGCCTGCCACTGCTGCACCGCGCCCTGCACCACGCCATAGACGGCCCAGCGCTTGGCGGCGGCCACGCAGCGGGTGACCGTGGCGCCGGTGAGGACGCTCTGGTTATCCGCCAGGGCCGTGGCCAGGGCGCTGATGCCGCCCGGGCAGCGATAGCGTGGCCGGCCGTCCTCGCCGCCGGGCTGGCCCAGCAGGGGCACGCCCGGGCACCAGGGCACGGCCACGCCGCGATCCAGCCACGCTTCCAGCAAGGAGGTCAAGCGCGGCTGGCTGATGCTGAAGAACTGCGCCCCCAGGTCGAGGCGTTCACCGGCGGGGCCGATGGTGGTGGCCCGGCCGCCCAGGGTCTGGGCCTGTTCCAGCACGGTGACCGACCAGCCCAGGCCGGTAAGGGTCCGGGCGGCGCTCAGGCCGGCCAGACCGGCGCCGATGACGATGGCGGTGCGCATGTGCAGATCCTCTCAGGAAGAAGGCGCCACGGTAGGCAGCGCCCAGCAAGGCAACAGCGGCTCAGCTGACCGAGATCGCGCCGGTGGGACAGGCGGATTCGCAGGCGCCGCAGCTGGTGCAGTCATCGACCTTGACCTTGGCCTTGCTGTCGACCATGGCGATGGCCGAGGTGGGGCAGGCGTCGACGCAGGAGGCGCAACCAGAGCAGTTCTCTTCATTGACGATAGCGGGCATGGGGACTCCGAAGGTGCGGGTGTTGGTGATGCCACCAGGGTACACGGCCATCCTCCCAGCGGGGCCGGGACCTGGCCGAAGGGCGGCAGCTATGCGCGTTGCGGTGGGCCGGGCATGCCCAGCGGTGTTCTTGCGAGGCGATTGCAGCAGGCCGGTCAGCCCGCCGCAGTGCGCTTCAAGGCCCGGCCCAGGGCCTGGGCGCTGGGGAATCCGCTCTGCTGGGCGATCGCCGCCAGGGGCAGGGCGGTCAGGCGGTGCAGGTCGCGAGCCCGAGCCAAACGTGTCTGCGCCAGCCAGGTCGCCGGCGGGGAGCCCAGGCGGGCGAGGAAGGCGCGGGCGAGGTGTTCGCGCGAACAGCCATGGGCGCGGGCCACCGCTTGCAGGGTGCGGGCGTGGTAGGGGGCCGACAGCAGGTCGTCGATGGCCGCTTCGACCGGGCTGTGGGTACGGCGCAGGCGTGCCTCGCCGGTGGCGAATAGATGCGTGACCAGTCCGTGCACCGCCGTGGCCAGGGCCACCACCCCGGCCTCGGCCCCCTGGTTGGCGGGCTGGCCGTGCTGTCCAAGTCCGGCCAGAGCGATGACCCGGTCCAAGGCCTGGGCCAAGCCCGGGTCCGCCGGCAGCACCGCGCCATAACGCGCCTGGGCCACCTGCCAGTGAGCCTCCAGCCCTGCCCCCATCAGCCCGACCCAGGCGCAGGCATAGGGCCGCCTGCCGTCGCGCCGGCCATAGCGGGTGTCCTCGCCATGGCGGAACAACACGAAGGACCCGGCCGGCACCTCCACGGTGCCGGCGGCTGATTCCAGACTCAAGCCCGGGGTCAAGGAATGTTGAAGATAGACCACCCCCGCCGGCCGCCGGGTGCGGTTGTCGAACCAATACGGCGCGCCTGGCGGCACCTCCTGCCGACCGAAACCGAGCACCCGCCAGAGCACATCGCCAGGATCCATGGTGGGGGCAGACTACCGTGACGGCTGGCGCGACCAGGGCGTGCCGGGCTACCTACTGGCTCAAGGCGGCCTCCTGCGTACGAGTCACCCATGCCCCTGCTCGAAGTCCGCGATCTGGTAAAGCATTTTCCCATCCGCAAAGGCCTGCTGGGCCGTGAGGCGGGGCGGGTGCGCGCGGTGGACGGGGTGTCGTTCGATCTAGATGCGGGCGAGGCCCTGGGTTTGGTGGGGGAAAGCGGCTGCGGCAAAACCACCACCGGGCGCTGCCTGCTGCGCCTGATCGAGCCGACCGCGGGCGCGGTGCGATTTCTTGAGCAGGATTGGCTGGCCCTGTCGCGGGCGCAGTTGCGGCCGCAGCGCAAGCACCTGCAGCTCATCTTCCAGGATCCCTACGGCTCGCTGAATCCGCGCCTGAACGTGGGCGAAGCCATCGCCGAGCCGATGATCGTGCACGGTCTTGCCGATCGCGCCGGCGCCCTGGAACGGGCCGGGGCCTTGCTTGAACGTGTGGGCCTGAAGCGCGAGCACCTTGGCAATTATCCGCACCAGTTCTCGGGCGGACAACGGCAGCGCGTCGGCATCGCCCGCGCTCTGGCCTTGGAGCCGAAGCTGATCGTGTGCGACGAGCCGGTCTCGGCCCTGGACGTGTCGGTGCAGGCCCAAGTGCTGAACCTGCTCAGCGAGCTGCAACGCGAACGCGGCATGGCCTATCTGTTCATCAGCCACGATCTGGCCGTGGTCGCGCACCTCTGTCGGCGCGTCGCGGTGATGTACCTGGGCGAGATCGTCGAGACCGGCCCCACTGACGCGGTGTTGGCCCGGCCGCTGCATCCCTACACCCAGGCCCTGCTGTCAGCCGTCCCCGGCGCCGGCGGCACGCGCATCACCCTGGAAGGCGATCCGCCAAGCCCGTTGGAACCCAGCACCGCCGCGCGCTTCACCGGCCGCTTCCCCCGCCACGCCGCCGCCTTCCTGGGCGCCGAACTGACGCTGCGGGAAGCCGCCCCGGGACACTTCGTGCGCTGCGCCCGCTTGGATGTGCTGAACGACTTGGCCGACGCCGACGCCGTGGACGGCCACCGCTCGACCGTGGCCTTGAGCTGAGCTGGAAATTCCGGCTAATTCTGGGGGAGGCGAGCTCCAGCTCGACTCTTATCAACCCGTCCCATCAACCGCCCGTGGATTTGTAGCTGAACAGGCAGTACCCCCGACGCTCGACCTGCAGGTCACGCAGTTGCCAGCTGGTGCTGCTGCTGGCCGGGCTCAACGCCGTTGAGGAAAGCGGAATCAGCTGCGCCTTTCCCTGCGCGCTGCGCGTTGATACTGCCACCCGCCTCGCGATGTCCGCGTGGGCCGCGGAGCTGCCTCATCGTGATGCGCCTGTCCTTGTCCGCGGTGGTCCTGTTGCTGTGCGGCGCCCTGGCGTGGCTCGCCTTGGCCCATGCCACCAACGATCTGACCTCGATGCTGCCCGGCGGCGACAGCGCCGTGGCGCGTGAGGCGCGCTTTTTCTCAACCCAGTCGACCACGCATATCCTGGCCCTGGAAGCCGCCCCCGAACCCGGCCACACGCAAGAAGACGCCCAGCACCTGCTGCTGAGCTTGCTGCCCCGGCTTGAGCCGCTGGGCGTGCACCAGCCCAGCGAAGGCACGCCCGAGGGCTTGGCCCGGGCGGCGACGCAGGTGCTCGACCGCTTGCCAGTGCTGTTGACCCCAGACGAGCTGACGGCTCTTGGACCCACCCTTGAGGCGACGGCGCTGACCCAACGCATGAGCGCCTTGCGTGTGCGCGCCAGCCAGCCCGAGGACGCGCTGACCGCGACGGTGGCCCGCGAGGACATCCTGGCCTTGGGCGGCGGCGTGCTGGAGCACCTGCGCACCGGTCCTGGCGGGGCACGACGCGATGGTCCGCTCTTTCTGCATCAGGATGGCCGCCACGTGATGGCGACCTTGACGGTTGATTTTCCGCCGGGGGATTTGGATCGCTCTGGTCCGCTCATCGCCACCTTGGCGGACCTGAGCGCGGCCGCGCGCACCGCGGGCGTGCAATTGCGGGTGATCGGGCCGTACCGGCATTACGTCGAGAACATGATCACGGTGCGCAACGATCTGTGGTCGACCTTACCGTTGGAGCTGTTGCTGGTCGCGGCGCTGTTGTATTCGTTGCTGGGGTCGCTGCGGGTGGTGTTGGCGGTGCACGTGCCCGCCCTGTGTGGAATGATCGGAGCACTGGCCGGGGTGCAGGTCTGGAGTTTCGCTACCGGGCACACCTTGCCGTTGCCGTTGCTGGGCTTCGCCGCAGGCATTTTGGGCATCGCGGTGGATTATGCTTCGCACTTGGCCGCCGGTGCGCGGCGTGGCCATGTCCCCACGCGCGCGCTGATCACCGCGTATCTGACCACCACCACGGTCTTCCTTGTGCTGCTGACCAGCGGCTCGCCCGCCTTGCAGTGCCTGAGCGTGATGGTGGTGGCGGGTCTGGGTGCGGCCCTGGGTGCGGCCCTGGTGCTGATGCCGGTGCTGCTGCCCACCCTCCGGGGTGGCGACCGCTGGGCCTGGCTCAGCGTGCCGGTGCGCCGGTGGATCGTGGCGACCCCGCGCCGGCACCTGCTGCTCGCCGCTCTGTTGTCGGCGGTGCTGCTGCCGGGCCTGACGCGCATCGCTTTCGAAGGCGAGCTCAAGCGCTTCGACGGTTCCACGCCCCAGGCCTGGGCCGACCTGGAAGCCTTCCTGGTGCGCTGGGGCGCCCCGGACAGCTCGACATTCATCGTCGCCACGACCCCCGACCTGGACACCGCCCTGACCCAGGTGGCGGAGACCCGGCGTCGCCTGGGCCTGCCGCCGGGCGTGGTCGAACAATTGCTGCCCAATGCCGCCGAGCGTCGCCTACGCATCGACGCCTGGAATACCTGGTGGCTGGCCCACGCGGACGTCGGCCAGCGCATCGCCACGGCTGCCAGCGCCGCGCATCTGCGCGCGGCGGCCTTTGCGCCCAGCGTCGCCCGTTACCAGCCGGTGCCGGTAAGCGATCCCGGGCCCCTGGACTGGCGCGGCACGCCGGTGGACATCATGTTGGGCGTGCTGGTGGTGCAGGGAGCTGATGGTGCCTGGACGGTGGCCTCGGGTGTCGCCGGCGCTGATCGCCATCGCGCCAAGGAGCTGACCCAGCAATTGCAGGGCCTGGGTGGCAGCAACGACGTTTGGATCGCCAATCGTGGCGAGTTCGGCGAGCGCATCATCGCCTCAGTGAAAAGCGAATTGTTGGGCAGCGGCATCTACATCGCCTTGGCGGTGATCCTGGTGGTCTTGCTGCTGGAGCGCTCCTGGCGTCGCGGCCTGGCCATCCTGGTGCCGCCGGCCCTGGCGGTGGGCTGGGCCTTCGGCGTGCTCGGCTACCTGGGTATGCCACTGACGCCGTTCAGCCTGCTCGCCACCGCCTTCGTCCTCGGGATCGGCATCGACTCGGCGATCTTCCTGGCCCATGAGGACGACGCCGCCGCCCTGTCGCCGGTGCTCAACGCGTCCTTCACCACCATCGCCGGCTTCTCTGCCATGACGATCGCCGACCATCCCTTGATCCACGGCATGGGCGTCACCCTGGCCATCGGCATGACCTGCGTACTGGTCACCACCATCCTGATCACGCCGGCCCTGGCGCGGCACGGCCACCGCTGAGAGATCGGCGCGACGCTTCTTCGGTCAGTCGGCCAGGCGTGCAATCATCCGCCTGGGTCCTACGGTGGGCGCATGCCCACTGGCCGCGTCAGCTGTCGTAACCTGGGGACGCTGCGCACTATCCTGGCGACGCTAGCCCTGGGTTTTTCAGTCTGGTGGTGCATCGGCAGCCTGCCGAAGCGCGCCGTCCCACCGGTGCCAAGCGGGCATTGGCTGGCTGCCTATGTGCGCAACGACCAGACCATCGACCTGGTGGCGGCCCAGCGCGACCAGCGGGGCGAGGCCGGCGATCCGCAGGAAAACCTGGCCGCGCTGCTGGTCGGCTTCCTGGGGCCGAGCGCCATCAGTCCGGCCCCGACGCCCGCGCTGCTCGCGGCCCTGGGGGCGACCGGGGCGGCGCAGGCAGGCCTTGAGCTGCCTGACGATCCGCCGTTCCGGCCCGGGGACCTGGAGCGGATCATCGCCGATGCCTTGGCCGGGCGGCCCGTGCCGCCACGGCCGGCGACCTTTGCGGATGAGCTGAAAGTTACTGCGACCAAGCCCTGGCACGACCAGGATCATCCGACGGTGGCCGCATGGCTGGATCGGCAGCAGGGCGTCCTGGCCGCGGTCCTGGCCTGCCGGCCAACCCGCTGCCGCATCCCGTGGATGCCTGGGCAGATGCCGGGGATCGCCCCCGTCCTGTGCTTCCTGCCGATCAACACCCTCGGCCGGGCCTGCGCAGCCGAAGCGTTCCGCGCCATGGCCCGTGGCGACTCGACGTCGGCCGTTCGGTACGCGGCAGCCCTGCGCCGGATGGGCGCGGCGGCCGCAGGCCAGGGCTCGCTCGTTGACGCGTTTATTGGCGCGGCGCTGGTCAGCCAGGCCTGCGAGGTGATGGCGACGATCTGCGACCAGCCGGATATGGGGGAGGACGCCCTACGGCCCTGGCGCGAGGCGGACGCAGCGGTGCCCTGGGCCCCGGACTTGGCTGGGATTATCGATGCCAATGAACGAGTGCTCTGCCTGCACGCGGTCGATGTGATTTTTTCCGATACAAATCTAGGAGAAGAGACTTTGGTCCGACGTCGCATCACTGACGTCTTTGATCGGGCCGTGGCGATCGCTGCCCTCGCTGACTGGGGCGCCCAGCGTCGCAGTTTCACGCAGTTCGTCGCGACCGATCTTTCATGTGTCACCGAAAACGACTCAGGCTTGGTGCGGTTGATGGCCAGCGGCCCATTGGTCCGTCGGCGCATCACCACTGCGGCCGTCGGGGACATGGCCTTGGGGACCACCTT
>JBBQTJ010000020.1:0-20837 GCA_038213315.1 Planctomycetota bacterium | reverse complement strand
CTCGGAAAATTGGTGTGGCTGCCGTCGTAGTCCACCGCCAGGCCGCCGCCGATGTCGAGGATGCCCATCGCCGCGCCTTCCTTGGCGAGGTCGACGTAGACGCGCACCGCCTCGTGCACCGCGCCGCGGATCGAGCCGATGTTGGGGATCTGGCTGCCCATGTGGTAGTGGACCATCTGCAGGCAGTCGAGCATGCCCTTGTCGCGCAGGGTATCGACGATGCGGATGGTGTCGGCCATGGTCAGACCGAACACACTGCGGTCGCCGGATGAGTCGCTCCACTTGCCGCCCACCTTGGACGACAACTTGAGGCGCACGCCTAAGCGCGGGCGCACGCCCATCAACGCGGCGCGCTCCAGCACCAGGTCCAGCTCGCTGGGCATTTCCAGCACCATCAGGGTCTGCACGCCCATCTTCAGGCTGGACAGGGCCAGGTCGATGAACTCGGTATCCTTGTAGCCGTTGCAGACGATGTAGGCCTCGGGGTCCTGCATGTGCGCGAGTGCGATCAGCAGCTCGGGCTTGCTGCCCGCCTCAAGACCATGGTGATAGCGTCGGCCGAAGGTGACGATCTCTTCGACCACCGCCTGCTGCTGATTGACCTTGATGGGATACACGCCGCGGTAGCCGCCCTTGTACCCCGTCGTGGCCACGGCCTCGGCGAAGCTCTCGTTCAGGCGCGCCACGGTGCGGTCAAGGATGTCGCGAAAGCGCAGCAGGACGGGCATGCCGATGCCGCGCTCCTTCAAGCCAGCCATGACTTCGACCAAGCTGACGTCCCGGGACGAGCCGTTGTGCTGCAGCTTGACGACCACTTCTCCAGCGGCATTCACATCGAAGAACCCGGCCCCCCAATTGCGGATGCCATAGAGCTCTATGGACTGGGCGACCTGCCAACGTTCGAGGGCTTCGGGCTTCATGGATGAGACTCCGTGAACGACTGATGAAGGTGAGATGAAAAGTGTGGACCGCGCGGCGCACACCCACTGGTGAAACGCGCGCATTCATTAGTGTGTCGCGGCATGACCACAACCGGCAATGCCGCCCGACGCCTACCTGCCGAGTGGGAAACCCAAGGCGCGGTCCTGCTCGCCTTCCCGCCAGCGGGCGGCGACTGGGACCCCTGGCTCGACGAGGCCCGGGCCTGCGTGGCCGCCATCGCGCGCGCCATCGCCCCGCGCTGCCCAGTCATGGTGCTGGCCGACGACGCTGAGCCCGCCCGCGCCAGCTGCGCCGGGCTCGCCACGGTGGTCGAGGTGCCGCTCAACGATACCTGGATCCGGGATTTCGGTCCAATCACCGTGCTGGACGGCGGCGCACCCCGCCTGCTCGACTTCGGCTTCAACGGCTGGGGACTGAAGTTCGCCGCCGATCAGGACAATCAGGCCACCGCTCGCCTGCATGCCGCCGGACACCTGGGCCGCGTCCCCCGCGACGTGCCCGGCCTGTGGCTCGAAGGCGGCGCGCTCGAAAGCGATGGCGCTGGTACCATCTTGACCACCAGTGCCTGCCTGCTGTCCCCCAACCGCAATCCGCACCTGAGCCGGGCCGATCTCGACGCCGCCCTGGGCCACCACCTGGGCGCGCAGCGGGTGCTGTGGCTCGATCATGGTCACCTGGAAGGCGACGACACCGACGCCCATATCGACACCATCGCCCGCCTCTGCCCGGGCGACACCATCGCCTATGTGTGCTGCGATGACGCCACCGATTCCCACTTTGCCGGTTTCCAGGCGATGGAGGCCCAGCTGCGCGCCCTGCGCACCGCCGCTGGCACGCCGTACCGCCTGGTGCCGTTGCCCTGGGCCCGTGAAGTCCGCGCCGCCGACGGCCACCGCCTGCCCGCCACCTACGCCAATGTACTGCTGGTGAATGGCGCCGTGCTGGTGCCCACCTACCGTGACCCGGCGCGCGACGCTGCCGCCCTGCACGCCATGGGGATCGCCTGTCCCGGCATGGACATCATCGGCGTCGATTGCCGCGTGCTGGTCGAACAACATGGCTCCCTCCACTGCATGACCATGCAGGTCCCCTCCGAGGTCTTCACATGGACTCCCTGACCGTCGCCATCATCCAGCAGCGTTGGGCCGGCGACCGCGAGCGCATGATCGCCGCCAGCAGCGCTCACGTCCGCACCGCCGCCGCCCAGGGTGCCAAGCTGGTGGTGCTGCAAGAACTGCATACCGGACCCTATTTCTGCCAGAGCGAAGACGTCAACGTTTTCGACCTGGCCGAGTCCATTCCCGGCCCGTCCACCACCGTGTTCGGCGCCCTGGCCAAGGACCTGGGCATCGTGCTGGTGACCAGTCTTTTCGAGCGCCGCGCCCCCGGGCTGCACCACAATACGGCAGTGGTGCACGACACTGACGGCCGCATCGCCGGCATGTATCGCAAGATGCACATCCCCGACGACCCGGCTTTTTACGAGAAGTTCTACTTCACCCCAGGTGACCTGGGCTTCACCCCGATCGACACCGCGGTCGGCCGCCTGGGCGTACTGGTGTGCTGGGACCAGTGGTACCCCGAGGCGGCGCGCCTGATGGCGATGAAGGGCGCCGAGCTGCTGATCTATCCCACCGCCATCGGCTGGAATCCCGCCGACGGCACGGACGAGCAGGGCCGCCAGCGCGAGGCCTGGATCACCATCCAGCGCGCCCACGCAGTGGCCAATGGCGTGCCCGTGCTGGTGCCCAATCGCACCGGCCACGAAGTCGACCCCTCGGGCCAGACCGGCGGCATCCGCTTCTGGGGCAGCAGCTTTGTCGCCGGACCCCAGGGCGAGATCCTGGCTCAGGCCGGCACCGACGACGATACCGTGGTGATCGCCACGATCGACCGTACCCGTACCGCCCAGGTGCGCCGCTGGTGGCCCTTCTTCCGCGATCGGCGCATCGACGCCTACAGCGACCTGACCCGTCGCTGGATTGATTGAACCCACCGTCCACCTCCACACTACCTGCGACAACGACACCCATGTCCACCCCCGCCCTGCCGACCGCCGCCATCCTATGGGAGCACGTCCTGCCCCTCTTCGCCCCCACGGCCCGCATCGTCGACCTGGAAATCCATGAATACGATCTGTCGGTGGAGCTGTTCTTCGCCCCCGACACCGCCGCCACCTGGGTCCCCGCTGAGGCCGCCCTGAAGGCCGTCTGCGCGCTGGGCGTGGTCAACGTCTACTGCGTCTTCGCCGACGAGACCGAGTTCGTGGGCGGTTGGCGCAGCCGCAAGGTCGACGGCCGCACTGTGGCCGGCGCTGACCAGTGGGTGATGAGCCCACGCCGCGAGAAGACCGGCACGCCGCGCTACGGCGATCACGGCCGTCCCCAGGCCCGCCTGCTGCGCGGCGAGGACGCGGCCTTGTGGCCCGAGTTCATTGCTTGGAAGGTAGCGCGGCGCTGAGCCGTCTGCCTGCCATCACCATCACCGGAGCCTGCCCGCCATGATTACGCCCACCCTGTCCGCATTCGTCTTCTTGGCAGCGGTGCTGCTGGCGTCGTGCCAGGCGGCAGACGATGCGCGCCCCGCAGCGACCATCACCGGCCGCACCTGGACTCTGACTGCTCTAAACGGGAAGCCGCTGGCCCTGGCGGCAAACCAGCGCGTTCCGACCCTGGAATTGCAGGGCGACACGCCGCGGGTCGCGGCTTTCGGCGGAGTGAACCGGCTCAACGGCACCTACACCCTGGCCGGGCAGGCGCTGAGCATCGGCGCGTTGGTCGCCACCCGCATGGCCGGATCCCAGGAGGCGATGGCCACCGAGGCCACCTTCAGCCGCGTGCTGGGCGGCGTGCAGGGCTGGAGCGTGGTCGACGGCCAGTTGGAGCTGACCGGCACAGCCGGCACGGCGCGCTTCGCCGCGCCCGCACCATAGCGCTTAGGCCAGGACGGCCGCCACGTCCACCCCGGCAAGCGATGGCGCACGGTGGTGGGCGCGGGGATCGACGGCGGCGGAGCCGACCGCCAGCACGCGCATGCCTGCGGCCAGGGCAGCGGTGACGCCGGCCTCCGCGTCCTCGACCACCAGGCAGGATGCCGGCGGCACGCCCAGGCGGCTGGCCGCCAGCAGGAAAACCTCCGGATCGGGCTTGGAGCGGGTGATGTCGTTGCCGTCGGCGGTGGCGTCAAAGGCCCGCTCCAGGCCGATCTTCGCCAGGATCATCGGGCTGTTGCGCGAACTGGAGCCGATGGCGGCCTTGACGCCCCGTGCGCGCAGGGCCGCCAGCACCGCCGACACGCCCGGCAGGATGTCGGCGGCGCTCAGCCGGGTGGTGAGGAAGTCCCGGTAATAGCCGTTCTTACGCGTGGCCATGGTCTCGCGCCCGGCCGCGTCGTAGGCGCGGGTCGCTCGTTCAAGGATGATGGCCAGGGATTCCATGCGGCTGACGCCGCGCAGGCGCTCGTTCACGTGACGGTCGAAGGGGATGCCCTCCTCGTCCGCTAGGCGCTGCCAAGCCAGGTAGTGGAACTCGTCAGTACTGACGATGACCCCGTCGAGGTCAAAGATGACGGCGGTGATGGGCATGGTGCGGTGGCGGTGGGTGGTGTCGTGGTTATTTGCAACTCGAAACTCGAAACTCAAAACTATCCCACTCTCCCCTTCGGCAGCGCCACGCTGACGCCCGCGGCGGTGGCGGTGACGGCCTTGCCGAAGGCGGTGATGGGCACGCTGGCGCCGCTGACCACCGTGAAGGTCGCGTCCTTCCGGCCGACCGCGACCTGCAGCACGCTGCCGCGGTAGGTCACGCGGAAGCTGAAGGACTTCCAGGCCTTCGGCACGCTGGGGGCGAAGGACAGCCGGTCGCCGTCCGAGCGCATGCCACCGAAGCCGTAGACCACGTTGAGCCAGGCGGCGGCCATCGAGGTGGTGTGCAGGCCCTCGTTGCTGTTGCGGTTCCAGTCGTCCAGGTCCAGGCGCGCGGCGTGGCCCCAATAGGCGAAGGCCTTGCTGTGGTAGCCCAGTTCAGCTGCCAGGATCGAGTGCACGCCCGGCGACAGGCTCGACTCGTGACTGCAGCGCGGCTCGTAGAAGTCGTAGTTCGCCTTCTTGTTGGCTAGGCTGTATTCGCCGCCGAAGAAGAAGTGGAGCAGCAGCACGTCCGGCTGCTTGATCATGTCAGTGCGGAAGATGCGGAAGTAGGACCAGTACTTGTACAGCGGAAATTCGGTGGGCGGGATCTTGGCGCAATCGGTGTGGGGGTAGTTGAAATAGCCGTCGTGCTGCTCGAACACGCCGGACGTGCGGTCCTGCGGCACGCGCATCTTCGCCGCCATGCGCGCCCACTCCTTCGGCTCCGACGGCTTCAGGCCGACGCGCTTGAGGATCGCCGCGTAGCGCTTTGCATCCAGGCGCTTCACGTCCTTCATGGCGTCCAGCGTCCAGCCGAAGGCCTTTTTCACCATCACGTTGGTGTAGCAGTTGTTGTCCACCATCATGTGGAACTCGTCCGGGCCCATCACGCCATACAGACCGAACTCGCCGGTGCGCTGACCCCAGCCGCCGCGGCTGGCATAGAAGCGGCTGATCTGCAGCAGCATCTCAAGGCCCTCGTCGACCAGGTACTGGCGTTCGCCGGTGACGTGCACGTAGTGCCAGATGCCGTAGGCCACCGCCACGCTGACGTGGATCTCGAGGTCGCCGTGCGCCCACCAGCCGCAGGCTTCGTAGCCGTCGATGGACGACATGGGATAGCGCGCGCCCACCGCGTCGTCGCTGGCGCTGCGCCGGATGGCGTTGGCCAAGGTGCGGTAGCGGTAGCCCAGCAGATTGCGCGCCGCCTGGGGGTTGTTGAACAGGTAGAACGGCAGGCAGTAGGTCTCGGTGTCCCACCAGGTGTGGCCGCCATAGGCCTGGCCGGTCAGGCCCTTGGCGGCGACGTTCAGGCTGGGGTCGACGCCGTGGTAGGTCTGGTGGAGCTGGAAGATGCAAAAGCGCACGCCCTGCTGGTTGGCCGGATCGCCGTCGATGGTGACGTCCAGATCCTTCCAGGTGCGGGTCCAGTAGGCCACGTGGGGCACCAGAGCGGCCGCATAGCTCAGGACGCGCCGATCCTTCAACTCCGTCATGGCGGCCTTCCATACCGCCGCGTCCTTCACCGCGGTGTCGCGTTCGGTGCGGCACACCACCTGCCGGTCCACGGTCACCGCCACGCCCTTGGGCAGGACCAGTTGGAAGCGCTGGCCGACGTAGCATTCGCGCCGCACCTCCTCGCAGTCGAGCAGGGTGCTGGCGCTCAGGCGCATGGCCGCCAGGGCGCGCTGGCCCGAGCGGGGCAGGCGGCCCTGGATGGCAGCGCCATCGGGCAGGTGGGCGGCCTTCACCTCGGTCCAAAACCGTCGACTGCCGGGCTCGCCCAGATCGAGGCCCATCTCAACGGTCAGGTCGGTGTCCCGGTCGGCGGTGGCGGTCAGTCGCTGGTAGGCCAAATGGGGATCGGCCATTGAGGTGAAGCGCTCGAACAACATGCGGATCTTCGCGCCGCCCTTCACCGCCCAGGTGAACTCACGGCGGTAGACGCCCTCGCGCAGGTCCAGGCTGCGGCGGAAGCCGCTGAAGCGCACCCGCGCCAGGTCCAGGTCCTCGTCACCGCAGGCGATGCGGGTGAACAGCCAGTCGATGCCGTTGACCATGTAGTGGGTGGTGTGGATCGGCCCCTTGGGCCAGGGCTTCGGCTGGACGTCCTCGTACTCGTAGATGCCGTTGAAATAACTGCCCAGCAGATGCTCGCCCGAGTAGCCCTCCTCGAAATAGGCGCGTACGCCCATGAACTCATTGCCCGTCGCGAAGATGGACTCGGCGACCTGGTGGCGATCCGGATGGAAACCGGTCTCCACCACCTGCCAGGGATCGATGTCGAGGAACTGTTGGGCTACTTTGCTCATTCAAGCATGGTGCACAGCGGGGCCCAGCTCGGCAATATGGACGACGTAGTCAGGTCACCTGCGATGCGAACAGTGGATGGCTTACAGGAGTTGGGAGACGGCCCATCGCCCATCACCCACAACCCCCTTCAAAATGCGATCGCCACCAGGGTCAGGTCATCGCGTTGCACTTCGCCGACGGTCCAGGCGTCCAGGTCTGTCTCGATCACGTGCAGCAGGCCGTCGAGGTCCAGGCCCGCCACCACGCCGCCGGCGACGCAGGCAGCGAGGCGATCGTCGCCATAGGCCTCACCCTGGGGATTGACCGCTTCGGTGTAGCCGTCGGTGTACAGCAGCAACACGTCGCCAGGCCGGGCCTGAATGGCATCGGGCTCCTGCAAGGGGATGGTGGCGAGAATACCCAGGGGCATGCCCGTCGACTCCAGCCAGCGCGGTTCGCCGTCGCGGCTCACCAGCAGCAGCGGGGTATGTCCGGCGGACACATACGAGAAGCGCCGGGTCGCCGCCTCGACCATGACCAGCGCGGCGGTCATGAAGCGGCCACTTTGGGTATGGAACAGGCCATCATTCACGGCCAGCAGGGCCTCTTTGGGCGTGGTGCCGGCGCGTAACTGCTGCTGCACCAAAGCATGGGCCATGGTGGTGAACAGGGCGGCGCCCAGACCGTGGCCGCTGACATCGCCGATCATCACCAGCAGGTTGCGGTCATCGGCGTGGAAAGTAAAATAATCACCGCCGGTCTCGCTGCACGGACGGCTGCGACCTTCGACGCGTAAACCCTGGCAGACCAGGCCACGCACTGGAAACATGTGGTTCTGCACCGAGCGGGCGATGGCCAGCTCCTGCTGCAGGCGTTCGCGATCAACCATCGCCTGGACCAGGAAGGCGTTCTCCAAGGCGATCGCGGCAATATTGCACAGGGTCTCGCCCAGGCGCTGCTGGCGGGGCCCGAAGTCCTGCTCGGGATTGGCCAGCAGGATCACGCCCAGGGTGCGATCCCGGCCGATCAGCGGGAAGCCAAGCAGACCCGTCAGTCGCCCGGCCATCGGGCCAAGGTCCAAGTCCCGCGCCAAATCCTCGGCCGCCCACAGCCGCGAGCGTCCGGTGGCGCGCACATAATCGCCGACCTCGGTGCCATCCCGCAGGCGCAGCAGCCGCAGGTCGGCCTCGCGCAGCCCCCAACTGACTTGCGCCTTCAAGGGGCCATTGGCCTCGGCCACCAGCAGCGCCCCCACCTGGGCCTTCACGGCGCCCAGATAGGTCTCCAGGATCTTGGTCAGCAGGACGTCGGGCTGGAGGTGACGCAACAGCCCACCGGCCACCACCAGCTGGGCCACCAGTTCATCGCTGGCGCGCAGGTCACCGGCCAAGCCATTGACCAAGCGCACATTCAGCAACACCGGCGGCAGCACCGCCGCCAGCAAGGCTGACGCGGCGGGATCCGCCGTCTGAGCCAGTTGCAGCAAGCCCAACGGCTGGTCCTGCCAAGTCAGGGCCAGGCCGGCGGCGCTGCCCCGGGGCAGGTCACCGGCCGGCGTGTCGCCGCCCAGCCCGGCCGCTGGATAGTAGGCGTCCGCATCCCCATCGTAGAGGTACAAGACCCCGGGCAGCCCACAGGCCAGACCCGCCGCGACGGTCAATCGTTCAACCAGATCTTCTGGACTGTCGCTAGCGACCAGTCCCGCCAGTGCGGCAGGCAAGGATTCCATAGAGTATTGAACCCCCAGTCTGAACCGAAAGCAATGGCGGCCACAACACTGGCACCTGGCGCGGTCGTGCCCAGACTTCCCGCCATGGCCCGCCCGCCCAAAGCCTATGAGCCGTTACGCCAGGCGGCGCTGGAACTGTTCGTCGATCAGGGCATCCACGCGGCCGGTATCCGCGAGATCGCCAAACATGCCGGCGTCAGCGAAGCCGCGCCCTACCGCTACTGGGCCAGCAAGGACGAGCTGATCCTCGCCCTGTTCCGCGAACACCTAGCCGAAGTCGTCCTGCTGCTGGAACAGGCCATCGCCAGTGCGCCCGACATCATCGGTCAGGTGCGCGCCGCCACCCGCGCCACCTTCGCCCTGTACGACGCCCAGCCCTACGTCTTCCGCTTCGTGCTGCTGGTCCAGCACGACCTCGCCATGAAGATCCCCGCTGACACGCGCATGCCCCAGGACGTGGTGGTGGCGATGGTGCGCGCCGGCCGCGCGCGCGGCGAAGCGCACGGCGACCCCGAATTGCGCGCCGCCGCCATGGTCGGCCTGTTCCTGCAAGTTGCCGCCGGCGTGGTGTACGGCCGCCTGCCCGGCCCGCTGTCGCGCTACACCGATGAAGTCGCCGACCTGGCCATGGGCGCACTGCGGGCCTGAGACGGCGGTGCTGGCGGCGACCCGCGCCTATGCCGACAATACTTCGTCCGGCCAGGACCTCTGCGTGACGGCCGCGCGGATGAGCGCCGACCCATATGACCGCAAGCCGGGAGAGTGAGGATCCCAAGCAGGCGAACCCCACGGCCGCCCAGTGCGGCAGGGCCTTGGTGATCCGCCATCGTCCCCACCATTCCGCCATGCCTACCAGCGACGCCGCCGCGCCCAGCCTCAGCTCCCTCGCCCTTACCGTGGCCGCAGCCTTGGCGCTGCGCCCCCATCAGGTCGAAGCCACCGCCCGGCTGCTGGACGAGGGCGCGACCGTGCCCTTCATCGCGCGGTACCGCAAAGAGGTCACCGGTGGACTAGACGAGGTAGCCATCGCGGCAATCAGCGATGGGATCACCCGCGCGCGTGAGCTAGAGCAGCGTCGCACCGCCATCCTCGACTCTTTGAGCGAGCGCAATCTGCTTACCCCTGCCTTGCGCGCGGCCATCGACGCGGCGCGGCAGCTCACCGTGCTGGAGGACCTTTACCTGCCGTATCGGCCCAAGCGCCGCACCCGCGCCCAGCAGGCCCGCGAGCGCGGTCTGGCGCCCCTGGCCGAGGCCCTGCTGGCTGGTGGCCGCTTCCCCGATCCCGCCCCCTTCGTCACCGCCGAGGTCCCCGACCTTGAGGCCGCCCTGGCCGGCGCGCGCGACATCATCGCCGAAACCATCAGTGAGCATGCCGCCACCCGGGGCGACCTGCGGTTGCTTTTCAAGCGCCAGGCCCGCCTGGTGTCCGCCGTGGCCCGGGGCAAGCGCGAGGATGAGCAGGCCGCCACCTTCCGCGACTGGTTCGACTGGAGCGAAGACCTGGCCCGCACCCCCTCCCACCGCCTCTTGGCCATGTTGCGTGGTCGCGAGCAAGGCGCGCTGACCGTATCCGCTCTGCCGCCGGAAGCCGCTGCCCTGGACCTGCTGCGCCAGCGCTGGCTGCGTCCCGACCGCCATCAGGGCCGCGTGCGCGAGCACCTCGACCTCGCCATCGTCGACGGCTACGCCCGGCTGATGGCGCCGGCCCTGGAAACCGAGGCGCTGAATGACGCCAAAGAGCGCGCCGACACCGAAGCGATCCAGGTCTTCGCCGAGAACCTGCGCGCCTTGCTGCTGGCCGCGCCCTATGGCCGGCGCGCGGTGCTGGCAGTCGATCCCGGTCTGCGCACCGGTGGCAAAACCGTGGCCCTGGATGATCAGGGCACGCTGCTCGCCTCCGCCACCATCTTTCCTCACGAGCCCCGGCGCCAGGCCGAGGCCGCCGCCACCATCCGCACGTTGATCAGCGCCCATCACCCCGCCGCCATCGCCGTCGGCAATGGCACCGCCGGCCGCGAGACCGCAGATTTTCTGGAGAAACTGGCCCTGGGCCTGCCCGTGGTGCTGGTCTCGGAAGCTGGTGCCTCAATCTATTCCGCCAGCGCCGTGGCGCGCAGCGAATTTCCCGACCTGGACCTGACAGTGCGCGGCGCGATCTCCATCGGCCGGCGCCTGCAAGATCCCTTGGCCGAACTGGTCAAGCTCGACCCCAAATCGATTGGCGTCGGCCAGTATCAGCACGACGTGGATCAAACCCGGCTGCGCGCAGGCCTGGAGCGCGTGGTCGCCAGCTGCGTCAACGCCGTCGGCGTCGAACTGGCCACCGCCAGTGAATCCCTGCTGACCCACGTGTCCGGCCTGGGACCAGCCCTGGCCAAGGCCATCGTCGCCTATCGTCGCGAGCACGGCGGCTTCAGCGCCCGTCGCGACCTGTTGAAAGTGCCACGCCTGGGGGCCAAAGCCTTCGAACAGTGCGCCGGCTTCCTGCGCCTGCGCGACAGCCGCGAACCCCTCGACGCCAGCGCCGTCCACCCCGAACGTTACGCTCTGGTCCGCCGCATGGCCGCCGACCTCGCCGTGCCAGTCACCGGCCTGATGGGACGCCCCGACCTGCACCAGGGTCTTGAGCTCAAACGCTGGTGCAGCGACGACGTCGGCGAACCAACCATCCGCGACATCCTCACCGAACTGGCCAAGCCCGGCCGCGACCCCCGCCCCGGCTTCAGCGTCTTCGCCTTCGCCGACGTCCACCGCCCCGAAGATCTCAGCCCCGGCATGCTGCTCCCCGGCATCGTCACCAACGTCACCCGCTTCGGCGCCTTCGTCGACGTTGGCATCAAGCAAGACGGCCTGATCCACGTCTCAGAAATGGCCGACCATTTCGTCAGCGACCCCGCCACCGTGGTGCAGGTCAACCAGCAGGTGCAGGTGCGGGTGCTGTCTGTCGATCTGCAACGGGGACGGATTGGGTTGAGTTTGAAGACGGGGAAGGGTGCGACGGCGTCGTGAGCAATCGGCAGGTGCATGGACGGCTGTGGTGGCCCCGGCACTGGCCCTTGGTGAAAGGCCGGGGCACCAGGGTGGCCCGGGCATCGTTTACTCCTGTCCAACGGGCCCCTTGGAGTCGACTGCGGCCTGGTCATAGCCGGGATGCATGCAGGATGGGGCAATGTCGAGCGGTCCTGATCCTGGACTTTACGAAGCGCTGATCGATCAGGTCCTGGCCGGTCGGCTGAGCGGGGCCGCCGGCCTGCAGGTGCTCCGCGGCAAAGTCGAGGATGCTGATCTGCCGCTGATTCTGGCCGACCATGTCAGCCGGCATCTGGCCCAGGCCCTGCGCTCACTGCCTGCCGACGAGCGGCGTGCGCGGCAATTGCAGGTGGCCAACGACCTGGTGGCGCGCATCCAGGCCCTGGCGCCAGAGGCCTTTGTCGGCGATGCGGGCGTG
Organism: Planctomycetota bacterium; assembly: GCA_038213315.1. GTDB lineage: Bacteria > Planctomycetota > UBA11346 > UBA11346 > UBA11346 > JBBQTJ01. Next base: position 8,796 of record JBBQTJ010000020.1, on the reverse strand, counting down.
CCAGATCCCGGCGAGTGGTTGTTCGGTGTCGGTTCTCCGGTCCGGCCGCTTCCTCCCCGCCCCCAGACGCCGCTGAGCGGATCAACTCTGTTAACCGGCAGCCCCGGCGAGCCGGCCCTGGGCCAGGAGTTGGCCGCCGAACTGGCCTCCTGCGATGCGGTGGATCTCATCGTCAGCTTCATCAAGTGGCATGGCTTTCGTCAGTTGCGCGACGCCTTCCACGACCTGGTTGCACGTGGTGGCCGCATCCGCGTGTTGAGCACGACCTACATGGGCGCCTCGGATGCAGAAGCACTGGAGGCCCTGGCCCGACTGCCGACGGCGGAACTGCGGGTCAGCTACGACACCCGCCGGACCCGACTGCACGCCAAGGCGTGGTGTTTCCACCGTGCCACCCGCTTCGGCACGATCTACGTCGGCTCGGCCAATGTCAGCGTCGCCGCCCTGGGCAGTGGTTTGGAATGGACGCTCAAGGCTACGCAGCACGACGCGCCGCATCTGCTCCAGGCCTTTCAGGCCACCTTCGATCGCTTGTGGGCGGATGGGGAGTTCCGCCGGTTCAATCCCGATGATGCCCAGGACTGCGCTCACCTGACTGACAGCCTCAAGCGCGCCCGCGGCAAGACGATGGTGGCGGTGCGCGAATACGACCTGCGTCCCTACGATTTCCAAGAACGTATCCTGGAGGCACTGTCGGCAGCTCGCGCTGGTGGCCATCGGCGCAACCTCGTCGTCGCCGCCACCGGCACCGGCAAGACCATGATCGCAGCCTTCGACTACCGCCGGCTCTGCCAACCAGGGCAGCCTCGACCGCGCCTGCTCTTCCTCGCCCATCGTCACGAACTGCTCGACCAGGCCCGAGCCACCTTCCGCGATGTGCTGCGCGACCAGGATTTCGGCGAAATCCTCGACGGTGGATCGACGCCCAGCCGCTACGATTTTTGCTTCGCCACCATTCAGACGGTGCATCGACGCGATCTGCCCATGCAGGTCGGTGCCGGCTTCTGGCACCTGGTCGTCCTCGACGAGTGCCATCACATCGAGGCCGCCACTTATCGCGGCGTGATGGACCGGATCACGCCTGACCTGCTGCTCGGCCTCACCGCCACCCCCGAGCGCGCCGACGGGCTCGATATCCTGCCCTGGTTCGAAGGCCGGACGACCTGTGAGATCCGACTGTGGGAGGCCCTCAGCCAGCAGTTGCTAGTGCCGTTCACCTACTACGGCGTCAAGGACAGCGTCGATCTTGACCGCGTCGCCTGGGTGCGCGGGTCCTATGACCTTGGCGAGCTGGCGCGGCTCTACGACTCAAATGATCTCCGGGCAGCGCTCATCCTGGAGCAGTTCCGCAGCCACTACGGCGACCTGAGCAAGGCTCGAGCCCTGGGTTTCTGCGTCTCCACAGCACATGCGCGCTTCATGGCAGGCTACTTCGCCGCACATGGGGTGCCGGCGATGGCCGTGCTGGGCGATAGCGATGCGGAGGAACGCCGCACGGCGCGGGAACGCTTGCGCACGGGCGACGTCCAGGTCCTCTTCACCTGCGACCTCTATAACGAAGGCGTCGACCTGCCCTTCGTCGACTGCCTGCTGTTGCTGCGTCCAACCGAAAGCGTGACCCTCTTCCTGCAGCAGTTGGGCCGTGGCCTGCGCCTGCACGCGGGTAAGGAGACCTGCCTGGTCCTCGATTTCCTTGGTCGGGCCCACCGCAAATTCCGCTTCGATCTACGCCTGTCAGCGCTGACCGGTCTACGCCGCGTGGAACTGCGCCGTGCGCTGGAAGATCAAGCCGTGCGCCTGCCGCCGGGCTGCGGCTTCAATCTCCAGCGCGAGGCGCGCGAGGCGGTGCTGGAGAACCTGCGCGAGCATCTCGACGCGAATCTGCGCCGCCTGGAGCGCGAGGTGCAGGATCAGGCCCGGGAGGGGGCGCCCGTCACCCTGGCTGGCTTCCTGGACCGTTCTGGATTTTCCATCCGTGATGTCTATCAACGCAGCGGCTGGACAGCGCTACGGCGAAAAGCCGGGATTCTGCCGACCCTGTCGCCCGAGGACACCGACGAGGAAACCCAGTGGAGTCGCCAACTCGGACGCCTGCTCCATATCGACGACGATGTGCGGCTGGAGACGATCCGTCGGTTGGTCTTAGACGGCCAGCAGCCACGGGACGAAGGCGATCGCCGGCTGGTCCGCGCCTTCGCCGCGCGGTGGGCGACCAAGCCCAAGGGCCAGCTCGCCGCGTCGCATATCCACGATCGTTTGTGCCGTTTCCCAGAACTCCGCCAGGAACTGTCCGAGGTGCTCGACATTCTCGCCGCCAAACGCCCCTTGGCTGCGCCTGACCGGCGATGGACTGGGGCAGAACCCTTGGCCGTTCACGCGCACTACGAGCGCGACGAGATACTATGCCTGCTCGGGAACTGGACCGACGAAAATCAGCCACCGTGGCGAGAAGGCGCTCGCTTCCTGGAGGCATCGCAGACCGACATCTTCGTCGTCACACTGGAGAAGGCCGAGCACCGCTTCTCGCCGCAAGTACGCTACCAGGACTACGTCATCAACCGCGACCTCTTCCATTGGCAGAGCCAAAACGTAACCGGCCCGGACAGCCCAACCGGACAGCGCTATGTGAGCGGCTTGGCTGACGGCCAGCCAGCTCGCCATCTCCTTTTTGTCCGGCGCACGCACCAGGATGCCTTTCAGTTCCTTGGTTCGCTAGCCCATGTGTCCTCGCAGGGAACCAAGCCGATGAGCATCACCTGGCGGGTCGCACCGGCGATGCCGATGGATCTCGTGGAGGGGCAAAGCGCAGCTGGCTGATGGCAATTCGAAGGCAGTTAGCCACCACCTCAGATACTGGGGATGTCACACCTGGCAATCTGTGCGCATGAGCAGCCATCCAGCGCTTCGACAGCTGCGCTGGCCTGACAATGGCCATTGGCTGAGGGCCAAACACCATTGAAGCCCGCTGACGCGGGCTGTTGTTTTAATGCCGAGTGCAACTCGGCGCTCCCGGGTCCGGGACTCGTTTGCTCTTGTCCAGCTGCGGCATTCAGATTGAGCGGAGCGTCACGATGACCCTACCGTCACATCCCCAACAACTGCAACACCCGCCCGGCGTGCTGGTGGGCTTGGGCCTGCATGGCGATGCCAGACTGGAGTTTGATCTGGTTGCTGGTCAGGGCCGCGGCTTCCTGGGCGATGTCGGCGTCGGCGATGGTGGATATGGCGCTGGCCAGGTTTTCGCGGCCGATTGCCAGGCTGCGGGCATTCGATTCCAGGGCGTTGGCTTGCAGGGCGCCGAGCGTTCCGCGTTGCTGGCCGACGGCGGAGCTGGCGGCGTCGAGGCGGGCCAGGGCGTCTGACGTGTTGCTGATATCCAGGCCCGACAGACCCAGGCCGTGGCTGCTGTAGCCGGCGGAAGACCCGGTGACGGTGCTGGCGATATCCACCGATACGGTGTCGCCGGCGGAGGCGCCGATCTGCATGGACTGCTTGGTGAAACTGCCGTCGAGTAGCGGCTTCTTCGCGAAGGTGGTGGACGACGCCACCAGATCCAGGGCCTGGTTCAGCGCCTGATATTGGGTGTTGATGGCGGCGAGCTGCTGATCATCCATGGTCGCGCTGTTGGCGGCTTGCAAGGCCAGGGTGCGCTGCTGGGCGAGGATGCCTTGGGTCTGCTCCAAACCGCCATCGGCCGTCTGCAGCAGCGACACCGCCGCGTCGGTGTTGGCGCTCGCCTGATCCATGCCCGACAGCATGGCCTCCAGTTGCTTGGCGATGATCAGTCCCGCAGGATCGTCAGCACCACTGGTGATGCGCTGACCGCTGGCCAGCCGGGCCATGGCCAGCTGCAGAGCGCGCTGGCTCTGCGACATGGCATTCAGGCCGGAGGAGGAAGAACCATTGATCGACAGGGACATGACCATCGCCTCGCGGAAAAGGGTCGGTGAGTGCCGACAAGTCTAGGCATGGCGGTGGCGAAGGCTACGTCGTGTTCATCATCATCACGACTGGCTGGCGCACCTTCACCAGGCGACTGTTGCTGAATTCTGCGCCATCGACCCGAAGAATTACCGGTGCTCGATCGGCTCCAAGTCTCGATTCGCCACGAGGTGGAATAACAGGATCGTTTCCGCCACAGCACTGCGCCCAGCGTTGCTCGCACTGGGTCAGCGCCGGTTCACCGCAAACTGCGCAGCACCGCTTCCGCCGCCGTGGTGCGGCCGTCCGGCAGCAGCAGGGTCACGCCGGCCAGGCGGTCGCGCCAATGGGCGAGGAAGCGCTGCACGCCGCGCAGGTCTTCGGCGGGGTCGAGCACCAAGCGCTGCTTGAGGCGGTCGGGGACGGAGAGGGACGGCAGCTCGTTGTCGAGTTCGTCGGCGGTGGCCGCATCGGGCAGCAGCAGCAGCTCGGCGATGATCGGCAGGCCGGCGTCGCCGGCTTCGCGCATGGCGGTGCGGAAGACGGCTGGCTCGTAGATCGGCGGCAGCACCGCGGCGTGGGCGCCGGCGGCGCGATATTCGCCCAGGCGTGCGGCCTGGGCCACCGGCACACGCACCATGATGGTGAAGGCGGTGGCTTGGGATAGGCGCGCGCCGGCCAGGTCGCGGCCGGTGTTGAGGGCAGCCACCAACTGCACCAGACGCATGGGCTCGACACCGGCGCCGGCAGCGGGAAATACGCCGGCATCCACCAACACCAGATGCAGGTCGAGGAGGTGCGCGGTCAGCAGTTTTTCTTGCGCACGCGCCAGGGTCAGCCCGGCAGCATTCAGTTCGAGCACGCCGGGCCGGCCGCAGGCATCCTGCACGTGGCGGACCTGGGCCACCAGCCGCGCGCCCTGGGGTGAACCGGGCCAGCCGCCGCACAGGCCCACGGCCTCGGCGCCGGCGGCGGCCAGACGGCTCAGCGCTGCCACCGCCTGATCGGCTGCCAGTCGGCCCGGGACCAGGGCCATGGCCTTGGGAATGCGCGGTACGAAGGCCGGCGGGGCGGGCATTTCGGCTGGCTCGGCCAGGGCCGAACGCGGGCCCGGCACCACGCCGCGCAGGCCCACGGCCAAGGCGTGCAGGTGCGTGCCGTCCACGCCGCAACAGCCGCCCAGCACGGTGGCGCCCGCGGCCAGGTAACCTTTCGCCTGGGCGACGAACCACTCTGGGCGTAGGTGATAATGTGGCTGGCCATCCTGCCAGGCGGGCTGGCCGGCGTTGGGCCGGGCGATCACCGGCAGCCGGGTCAGGCCGACCAGACGCTGCACCAGGGGCAGCAGCGCGCGCGGGCCCAGGCAGCAGTTGAGGCCGATGGCGGCCGCGCCGCCCGCTTCCATGGCCCGGGCGAACTCAGCCATCTCGGCGGCATCGTCCCGGTCCAGGGCGCGGCAGACCAGCACCGGCAGATCGGTGACGCGGCGCGCCCCGGCCAGGGCGGCGACGGCCTCAGCGGTGCTGCCCATGGTTTCGATCAGCAGGCCATCGGCCCCGGCATCGGCCATGGCCAGGGCCAACTCGCCGAACGCCTCTTCGGCCCGGGCCGGTTCAAGGTCCGCGCCCACCACCGGACCAAGCGGGCCGATGGAGCCCAGCACCAGGGCGCGACCGGCAGCGGCTTGCCGCGCGAGCTGTACGCCGCTGCTGGCCAGACGTACCGCCGCATCACGATTGCCGCAGCGAAAACGGTTGGCCAAAAACGTGTTCGCGATCAGTACCTGGGCACCAGCGGTGAGGTGCTCGCGATGCACGGCCAGGACCAGATCGCTGTGGTCGAGATTCGCCTGGGCAGTCGCCGCTGGGGCCACGCCCCGGGCGATCAGCGCCGTGCCCATGCCGCCATCGAGCAACAGCACGCCCTGGCCGAGGCGGCGCTCCAGCAGCGATTTCGCCGCGCCGCGCGGCACCGACACCTGATGCCGGGCCAGCAGGGTGGCGACCCGCTCCACGGTATCCGGCGGCAGATCCGCGCCGCCCAGCAGGCGGGCCAGGGCGCGCCGATCGAGGGCCGGGCGCGCATCCACTAGGCGCGCCGCCGCGGCCACGGTGGCCTCCAGCAGGATGGTGGTGGTCAGGGCGCCGACCCCGCCGGGTACCGGGGTCATGGCACTGGCCACGCTGGCCACGGCCGGCGCCACGTCGCCCACGGTGATAAGTTTACCGTCCGGGCCGGGCACACGATTGATGCCCACATCCACCACCACCGCGCCAGGCTTGACGTGGTCGGGCGTGATCAGGCCGGCCCGCCCCACCGCCACCACCAGCAGGTCGGCCTGGCGCGTGTGCGCCGCCAGGTCGCGGGTGTGGATGTGGCAGATGCGCACCGTGGCATTGGCGGCCAGCAGCAGTTGAGCCACCGGCCGGCCGACAATCACCGACGCACCGACCACCACCGCTTCGACGCCGGTCAGGTCAGGCAGGGCCTCTTGGGCCAGGGCCACTGCGGCCAGGGCGGTGCAGGGCGCCAGAGTCGCGCGCCCGGCCAGTACCAGACCAAGATTCGCCGGGCCGACCCCCTCCACATCCTTATCCGGCGAAAGTTGCGCCTGCGCCGCGCGGGCATCCAGGTGGGCCGGAAAGGGATTCTGCAAAATAATGCCATGCACCAGCGGATCGACGTTGAGGCCTTCGATCAGCTCGGCCAAATCCTCGGGCGTGCTGCCAGCGGGCAGTTCCACCGGGCGATAAGCGATGCCGGCCGCCGCGCAGGCCGCGGCCTGGTTCTTCTGATAGACGCCCCAGCCCTGCTCCGGCGTCACCGTCACCGCCGCCAGGCACGGCGCCACGCCACGCGCCACCAACGCGTGCACCTGAACAGCGAGGCGGGCACGGCGGGCATCAGCAACGGCCTTGCCGTCGATCAGGCGGGCGGGCATGGGATTCCGGAGCGCGGGGTCATGGGGCGGTGACGATAGGACGTGGGCGGAGACTGAGAAGATAGTGGGGCAGGAGCCTTGGGGCTGGCGATTCCCGTGCCCTGCTGGTATTCCATCGACCCCGCGACTCCGCGACCCCGTGACCCCGCGACGGTTGTCCTACATGCTCTCCCTCCACCTCGGCCTTCGCTACCTGCGCCGGCGACGGGCCGCTTGGCTCGCCTTTGCGGCGGTGGTGTGCACGGTGGCAGTGCCGGTGGTGGTGATGGGCGTGATGCAGGGGTGGCTTGAAGTCACCAGTCGCCAGACCCGCGCCAATGAGAGCGATCTGACCGTGGCTGACAGTTGGTATGGCGGCAGCGTTGCCGACACGCCGCGCCTGCGGGCCGCCCTGGCCGCGCATCCTCAGGTGCGGGCCGTCGCTCCCTTCGTCAGCGCCTATGCCTTGTTGGAATGCAGCAATGACCGCCAGGGTTCCGGACGCAGACTGGCCATCCCCTGCCTGTTGGACGCAGTGCACTGGGAGGCCGACCGGGCCGCCGGACGCCTGGCGCCGGCGACCCTGCATGCCCCGCCGGTCACTGACTTGAACTCGCCCCCGGTGCCGGCAAAGCAGCGTGGCACCGGCTTTTTGACCCCGGCGTGGCGGGATCACCTGTGCCTCAGCGGCTTGGGGTTGATGTCGGGTTTGGGCGTGCTGCCGCCCCCGCCACGCCTGCGGCCGCTGCCCGGGGTGGTGGCTGGGCGCGAGCTGTTGTATGGCAATCCCATCAGCCTGGGCGATCAGATCCGCCTGACCGGAGTCACGGGCCGGAATCAGAATGTTGTGGTCAGTGATACCATCGGCACCGGCATTCTGGAGACCGACCGCTTCCTGGTGCTGCTGCCGCTGGATCTTGGTCAACGCCTGTTGGACCTGGACGGGCGGGGGCGGCATAACGAGATGGTCACCGGTCTGCGCGTGACCACCGCGCCGGGCACCGACCTCAACCGCACTGCCCATGAATTGAACCTGGCCACTGGCGAGACCGTGCTGACCTGGTGGCAGCGCCGCGGCCAGTTGGTGAAATCCCTGACCATCCAGCGCAACATTCTTGGGCTGGTGATGATCCTGGTGCAGGTGGTGGCGGTGTTCATCGTCTACGCGGTGTTCTCGACCCTGGTGGCGGAGAAACGTCACGACATTGGCGTGCTGCTGGGCCTGGGCGTGCGGCGGCGGCAAATCGCGGGGGCCTTCCTGGTGGCGGGCGCGGCAGCTTGCTTGGGTGGCGGGTTATGCGGCTGGGTCCTGGGCTGGCTGGTGCTGTGGGGGCTGAATCCGGCCAGCCGTTTCTTCAACATCCCGCTCTTCCCCCAGGACGTGATCTACACCCCCGAGGCACCCACCAGCTTCGATCCCCTGGTGCCCTTGTTCTTCATCGCCGTGGCCACCGTGGTCGGGCTGCTTGCCGTGGCCCTGCCCGCCTGGCGCGCGACGCGCATCCAGCCGGTGGATACCCTGCGGGAGGGTGCCTGATGCGCCTCGCCGTGACCGGACTGTGCAAATCCTATCCCGGATTGACCGTGCTGAGCGGCGTCGACCTCAGCCTGGCAGCCGGCGAGGTAGTGGCGATCCGCGGCGCCTCGGGCACCGGAAAAAGCACGCTGCTGCACTGCCTGGGATTGTTGGACCGGCCTGACAGCGGCAGCATCCGCTTGGATGGCGAGGAGGTCACCGGCCTGAAGCCCGGCGTTGCCGCCACACTGCGCGCCAAGCGCCTGGGCTTTGTTTTTCAGGCCTTCCACCTGCTGCCTGAATTCACAGTGACCGAGAACGTGCTGATGCCGGCCCGGGCGGCGGGCACGTCCTTGCCTGCGGCGCGGGCGCGGGCGGCGGAGCTGCTGCAACGCACCGGACTCAGCGGCCGGGCGACGGCCTCGGTGACCACGTTGTC
>JBBQTJ010000019.1:0-20985 GCA_038213315.1 Planctomycetota bacterium | reverse complement strand
TGGTGGTGGCGCATGATCTGCCTGGGCTGGCCGGCGGGGCCCTGATCAAGGCGGCGCGGGCGTCCCGTGGTGCCGCTCTGCCGGCAGTCATGGTCGGCGGGTCGGTCGCGGGTCTGGCCGCTGCCGTGGCGATCCCGGCGGATGGGACTGGGGCAGTGGCCGCCGTGGCGGTGGCCTGCGCACCGCCGTCTGCGGCGCCGGTGCACCTGCCCGTGGCTGTACCAGAGGCGGTCGACCTCGGACCGCCCGAGGCACCGGGCATATTGTTGGTCGAGGACAACCACACCAATCAGCGGGTCGCCAGCCAATTGCTGCAACGCGCGGGCTATCGGGTCCGCATCGCAGAGGACGGGCAGCAGGCCCTGGTGGCCCTTAGCCGCGGGGGCATCAGCTGTGTGTTGATGGACTGCGCCATGCCGGTCATGGATGGCTATGCCGCCACCCAGGCTTGGCGTCGCCAAGAGGCCGCAGGTAGCCATGTGCCGGTGATCGCCCTGACCGCCAATGCCCTGGTCGGCGACCGCGAGCGCTGTCTTGCGGCGGGCATGGACGATTACCTCACTAAGCCGGTGGATGCGGACCAGCTCATCCGCACCGTCGCAGCCTGGCTTGGCCATGGGCCGGCAGCGGCGCCGGTCGCGGCGGCGCCAGCCTTAACTGACGAGGTGCCGCTCGTTGATCCCGAGGTGGGCATAAAATTACGCTCCTACGGTGCAGATCTGTGGCGCGACGCGGTCGCTACGTTCGTGTTGGAACTCCCCGATAAGGCGGTGGCCATCGACCTCGCCTTGGCGGCGAGCGCCATTGCCGAGGCCGGCCGCCTCGCTCATGCGATCAAAGGTTCCTCTGGCACCCTGGGGGCCAAAGCCCTGGCCCGTCATCTGGCAGACGTGGAGCATGCTTGCCGACGCAGCGATCTCGCGGCCGCCAAGCACAGCTGGCAACAGGCGCGCAGCGTGCTGGATGCGACGGTGATGGCCCTGCGCGCGAACTGAGGCTCTCAGCCCAACTCAAACCACAGCACCTCGGCTTCGTCGTCTGCGCTCAGCTCCAACTGCGTTTCATCGCTCAGGCCCAGGCCATCACCCTGGCAGAGGGCGAGGCCATTGGCCGTCACCTTGCCCTTGGCGACTTGTAACCACCCATGCCGGCCCGCCGCCAAAACCGCGTGCAGCCGATCCCCGCGGCTTACCAGCGCGGTGGCCATCGTGGCATCGCACGCCAGCTCCAGGCTGCCATCGCCACCGGTGCCGTCAGCAAGGACGCGCCAGCGTCCCTGGCGCTCGCTCACCGGCACGAAGGTCTGATCATAGCGTGGCACGATGCCGTGGGTGTGGGGCACCAACCAGACTTGTAGAAAGCGGCATGGTGCGGTGGACGACTGGTTGAACTCGCTATGGGTGACGCCGCGACCGGCGCTCATGCGCTGGATATCGCCAGGCCGCAAGATGCCGTGGCGGCCCAGGCTGTCGCGATGTTCAAGCGCGCCTTCAAGCACCCACGTGAGGATTTCCATGTCGCGATGGCCATGGGTGCCAAAGCCCTGGCCGGCCGCGACGATGTCGTCATTGATGACGCGCAGGCTGCGGAAGCTTTGCCAATTGGCGTCATGGTACTCGCCAAAGGAAAAGGTGTGGCGGCTGTCGAGCCAGCCGATGGAGGTGTGGCCACGGGCTGCGGCAGGGCGATGAAGGAGCATGCCTGATTCTACGCCGGAGCGTGTACAACGGGATGGGGTGGCTGGCGCCCGGCGACTCGACACTGGCATCGGGGGGAGCAACGCCCTACATCGTAGCATGCGTCAACGCACTCTGGCCCGGTCCATCGACACCCGTAACCGTATTCTTGATGCCGCTGAGACCATGTTTTCAGAACGTGGGCTGGAGGGCGCTTCGATGCGGGCGATGACCGCCGCCGCCGGCGTGAACCTGGCGGCGGTCAATTACCACTTTGGGGCCAAGGAGGGCCTGGTGGTGGCCGTCTATGCCCGGCGGCTGCGGCCCTTGAATGAAGAGCGCCTACGCCTGCTGACCCAGGCCGAGGCCCGCACGCCGCTGCGCCTGGAAGAGATCCTGGCCGCCTATTTCGCCCCGGTGCTGCGCTTGTTGCATGATTCGGAGCGCGGCCGGGTCTTTGGCCGGCTGCTGGTCCGGGCCATGGCCGAGCCAGGTCCGTATCTGGCCCAGCTCTTTCTTGAGGAGATGGCCCCAGTGCAGGAGCGTTTCACGGCCACCCTGAGCCGGATGCTGCCGCAGCTGCCGGCCGAATCCCTTTTTTGGCGCATGAACCTAGCGACATCGACCCTCCATGGCTCGGTTGCCGGGGGTGGTGGGCTGGAATTGCCAGTGCAAGGATCCTGCGATCCGGCCGATGTGGAGGCCTCTATCCAGCAATTGGTCGAGTTCACGGCAGCAGGCATGCGTACCGGAGAGGCAACTTCGACCTTTAAAAGGCAAGATCGTGAGATGAACTGACTTTTCGGCGACCACATCGCGTCTTATTCGTCATGTTGAGAGTCGAAATCAGAAGAGTGGTACCAAGTCGCTGACCAGAACGGCCTCTTCGAAGTCATTCCACCGAATATCTGGTTGACTTGCCTTAAATTCCCTCATGATCCCCAGTCGTGGCACGACCACGATTGTCACCGTCAGGCTAAACTGACGGGGTTCACCGCGAAAGCGAACGAAGGGGACTCCCATGGCTGAGAAAAAGACCACCGGCGGCGAGAAGGTCATCCAGTGCCTGGAGCGTGAAGGCGTGGACGTCATCTACGGCTACTCAGGTGGCGCGGCGATGCCCATCTTCGATGCCCTGATCGACTCCAAGATCAAGCTCGTGCTCGTCCGTCATGAGCAGGGTGCGACCCATATGGCCGACGGCTATGCCCGGGCCACTGGCAAGCCCGGCGTCGTCCTGGTCACCAGCGGCCCTGGCGCCACCAATACCGTCACCGGCCTGCTGACCGCCCTGATGGATTCGGTCCCGATGATCGTCCTCTGCGGCCAGACCATCACCCCGATGCTCGGCAAAGACGCCTTCCAGGAAGCCGACGTTACCGGCATCACCTATCCGGTGGTCAAGCACAGCTATCTGGTCAAGAATGCCGCGGACATCCCCCGCGTCATGAAAGAGGCCTGGTACATCGCCACCACCGGTCGTCCCGGGCCGGTCCTGATCGACCTGCCCAAGGATATCACACAAGGTCCCTGCGATGCGCCCTTCGTCGACACCGTCGACCTGCCCGGCTATCACATCCCCGGTCGCGCGGATCCCGAAGGCCTGAAGAAGGCCGCCGCCTACCTGTCCAAGGCCAAGAAGCCGGTCCTGTACGTCGGCCACGGCGCGGTCATCAGCAATGCCGGTCGCGCCATCATGCAGCTCGCCGAAAAGCTGGGCGCCCCCATCGTCAATACCTTGCTGGGCAAGGGCGCCTGCGCTGAGGACTCGCCTAACCATTTGGGCATGCTTGGTATGCACGGCACAGCTTACGCCAACAAGGCGGTGGCCTACTGCGATCTGATCATCGCCATCGGCGCCCGCTGGGATGATCGCATCACCGGCAAGCTGTCCGAATTCTGCACCGACGCGATCAAGCTGCATATCGACATCGACCCCGCCGAGTTCAACAAGATCGTCCGGCCCCACGTCAGCCTGTGCGGCGATGCGCGCCTGGTGGTCGAGGATCTGATCCCCCTGGTCACCAAAGCCGACACCACCGAGTGGTGGAAGGAGATCACCGCTTGGCGCAAGCAGTACCCGCTGAAGTATCCCAAGAAGGGCGGCCTGCGCGCGCAGCACGTCCTCGACCGGCTCGACAAGCTGGGCGGGCGTGAGTGCATCGTTACCACCGACGTCGGCCAGCATCAGATGTGGGCGGCCCAGTTCTGCCTGACCACCAAGAACCGTCACTGGATCAGCTCCGGCGGTGCCGGCACCATGGGCTTCGGCTTCCCCAGCGCGATCGGCGCGGCCATGGCCACCGGCAAGCCCACCTGGTGCGTGGTGGGTGACGGCGGCTTCCAGATGACCCTCTGTGAGCTGGCCACCGCCGCCCTGCAAAAGGTCCCGGTCAAGATCCTGGTGATCAACAACCGCTACCTGGGCATGATCCGCCAGTGGCAGGAACTGTTCTTCGACAACCGCAAATCCGGCTGCGACTTGGAAGGCAATCCCGACTTCATCAAGCTGGCGGAAGCCTACGGCGTCAAAGCCAAGCGCATCAAGCGCTCGGCGGACGTGGATAAAGTCATGAAGTGGGCCATGGCCTACAACGATGGCCCAGTCCTGGTCGAAGCCGAAGTCGTGCAGGAAGACAACGTCTTCCCCATGATTCCTGCCGGCGCCGCCGTGAAGGACATGATCGTCGAGAAGCCGAAGTACCGCATGGAGAAGCCGACTGGATCGACTTGATTCGCAGCGTCCGGTCGTCCGGTCGTCCGGTCGTCCGGTCGTCGCTTCCATCATTCATACCCGCCTGGAAACGTCATGACCATTGCCATCGCTGCACCCCCGCTTCACACCATTTCGCTGCTTGTTCGTAACAAGCCGGGCGTGCTGGTGCGCACTGCGCTGGTCTTCAGCCGGCGCGGCTACAATATCGAATCGCTGGTGGTGTCGCCGGTCGCGGCCGATCAGCACCACGGCCCCAGCGGCGAGACCTTCTCGCGCATGACCATCACCTGTTCAGGTGATCCGGTCACGCTGGAGCAGATCATCAAGCAGCTTGAAAAGCTGATCGATGTGGTCACCGCCATCGACCACACCGGCCAGGCCGTGATCGAGAGCGAGATCACCCTGGCCAAGTGCCGTGCGGCCCTGCAAGACCGCACCGCGATCCTGCAGATCGCCGAGAACTTCAAAGCCAAGGTGGTGGATTACGGCGCCGATTCCGTGATCCTGCGCTGCGCTGGCGAAAGCGAGAAGATCGACGCCTTCCTGACCCTGCTGAAGCCCTGGATCATCGAGCTGGTACGCAGCGGCAAGGTGCTGATGGCGCGCGGGCTGGCTGATACTTAGCTGAGGCAGGTTATGGTTGATGGGTGATGGTGCGCAGGCGCGTGGCGCGCCTGCTTGTGGTACGACGAACAGCCCGCATGGCCGGTGCTGTTACCGTCCACTGCAGGTTTTGGTTGATGGTTGATGGTGCGCAGGCGCGTGGCGCGCCTGCGGGGTGTGCTGTCACCATACCCTATACCCCATTTCCCGTACCCCATTAACTCAACCAGGAATGAGCGCGGTCAGACGTCCTCCGTCGCGCAACCATTCGGTCACGAAAATCACGCCCTTGCTGTTGCGGGCGATGCCGTGCGGGCTGATGAAGCGGCCGTCCAGGCGGTCTTCCCGCGGGACGCTGGGATAGCCGGCCACGTGGCTGGGCCATTGGCCCGGGCGCATGTCGGGATGAGCGCCCAGGGTGGCGACGTGCTGATAGTTCCGATCCCAGATCAGCACCGCGCCGAAGAGGTCGGGGATCAGGGTCAGCTCGCCGTGCGCCCGCACCGTGCAGGGGAAACGCAGTCCGCGTGAGATGATGGTCTCTTTGTGCTCACCCGCGAGGGTCAGGACCTGGACGCGGACATTGGCCCGATCGGCCACCAGCAGCACCGGTTCGCTGCCGCGGGCGTCGACGCACACGCCATGGGGGCAGTCGAATTGGCCTGCGCCGTTGCCCTTCCAGCCGATGGTCTGGACGTAGACGCCGGCGGCGGTGTAGCGATGAATGATCGACTGGCCGTAGCCATCGGTGACGTAGATGTCGCCATGGGGAGCGATGGCCACGTCGGTGGGCCGATAGCCATTGCCGCCGGGATAGGCCGCGTGCTTCGGCTTGGCCAGTTCCAGCACTTCCTTGCCATCAAGGGTGCACTTCACCACCGTGGCCAAGTCATGGTCGACCACGTACAGGAACTCGTCGTTGCTCCGCCGGTCATAGGTCAGGCCATGGGCGCCGCGGGCGAAGCGTGCGCCCCAGCCCTTCACGAAGGTACCTGTGGCATCGAACTCCAGCACGGCGGGGTGCGTCTCGTCGCCATTCTGCTGCGCCAGATAGACATGGTCCCGGGCATCCACGGCCAAGCCTTGGCAATCGCCCAGCGGAAAGCCGGCGGGCAGCTTGAACCACTGATGGTTGAACGAATAGGTGACGGGGGCGGCGGCGGGTCTCATGGCGGCTCCTGGCGCGGCGACCTTGGGCGCTGGAGAGACGGCTGCAATTCGTCAACTGGCAGGATAAACCGGACGTCGAAGGACGCTGTTCAGAATATGATTCAGGACATGACGAGGGGAACTCAGATGGTCGGCGCCAGGGCCGGCGTCGTGCCCGACCAGTTGAGCGGCGCCAGCTCCAGCAGGCGGGCAGTTATGGTCCGATGGGCTTCGCGGTAGAGGTGCAGCAGATCGCCAGTGGTTGGTTTGTCATGCTCGGCGTCGAACTCGCTGACCCGCCGCGCGACCACCGTTTTGGCCTGCTGCATCCAGCCCAGACGCGGAAGCAGCTCTGGCTGGCGACGGATGGTCTCTGCCTTGGCCAGCAGCTCGCGCACCTCGATGCGCAGTGGCAGGGCATACGCCGGTTCGATTCCGCAGAGCCGGCGATCAAGGGCGCGAAGGGATTCGATAATGGCGATCATGCTGCCAGTATACGAGGCGAGAACCGCTATGGGTGTGAAGATCTCGTTGATTATCGCAGCAGTTTTGGAATGGCCGGTAGCCGGGTCAGCTGCCGGCCCCGCGACGTTCACCCCGCCCGACGGCTGTCCTTGCCCATTTCCTCGTCCCCCCATGCTGTCAGCCATGGCTTTGCTCGCTCTCACCCGCATGACTGCTGTAGATGCGGCCCGTCAGCCGGTCACCTGGCTGATGACCGGCATCTCCGCCGTGCTGTTGATGCTCAGTTTCCTCTTTGGCATGTTCAATTTCGAGGCCGAGGACCGCATGCGCATGCTGGCGACGGCCGGGGTGGCGGTGGGCCTGCTCAACGGGCTGTTCCTGGGGGTAGTGCTGGCCAGCCAGTCCATCCATGACGAACTGGCCAGCCGCACCGCCCTGACCCTGTTTGCCAAGCCCTTGGGCCGGGGATCCTTCCTGATGGGCAAGGCGCTGGGCGTCTGGTTGGTGGTGGCCGCCAGCATCGTGCTGTTGGCCGGCCTGCATTTCAGTTTCCTTGCCTGGGGTCAGAGCATCGGCTTCGAGGATGCCCTGGATAATCACGACCACGGCGGCGGCGCGGCCAACCAGGGCGAGGAGTTGGTCGCGGTGCCCTGGGCGGCGATCCTGCTGGCCCATCTGCTGGGTTTGGGCCATACCGCGATCCTGGCGACCATGGCGGTGGTGCTGGCCCTGCGCTTCGGCCTAGTGACGAATATCCTGGTGTGTTTTGCCATGTTTGTCGCAGGTCACCTGTTAGCCGGATTCAAGACCATGGGCTTCCTGGTGATCCCGGCCCTGGCCGCATTTAACATTGACGACGTCATCCAACTGCCCGGTCAGGCCGTATCATGGTCGTATCTGCTGATTGCCGGGCTTTACACGGTGTGTTTCTGTGCAGGCTGTTTGCTTCTGGGTCTTGCCGCATTCCGGCGCCAAGACATTCCCTAAGGATCCCAGCCTGTGCGATACGCGCTACTTGGTGACATCCACGGCAACACTGAGGCCCTTGGGGCGGTGCTTGATTCGATCCGCAGCAACACGCCGGATCGGATCATCTGTCTGGGCGACGTGGTCGGCTATGGCGCCGAACCGGTCAAATGCCTGGAGATGATCCGCGACCTGAAGTGCGACTGCATTGCCGGCAACCACGATTGGGCCGCGGTGGGCAAGCTGTCGATCGACTGCTTCAACGCCTACGCCAAAGCTGCCGCCCTGTGGACGCGTGAGCAGTTGTCCCAAGAGCAGAAGGATTGGCTGGCCAATCTGCCGCTGACCCTGACCTACGAGCACTGCGCGGTCGCCCACGGCACCTTCCACGACCCGGACAAGTTCAACTACATTCAGACGGTGTTCGACGCCCAGCAAAGCTTTGACGCGCTGAAAAAGCTCGGTTCCAAGCTCGGCTTCCTGGGCCATAGCCACGTGCCGGTGGGCTTCTTCGACACCGACCCGATCACTTATACGCTCGATCCCGAGATGCCGGTCGATGAAGAAGTGGCGATCATCATCAACGCAGGATCCGTCGGCCAGCCGCGGGATGAGAACAACCGCGCCAGCTACGCCCTGTACGACTCGACCACCAAGATCGTCAGCATCACCCGCGTCGAGTACGACATTGACGGCGCTGCCGCCAAGATCCGTGCCGCCGGTCTGCCTGAGATCCTGGCCGCGCGCCTTTATCAAGGCAAATGAGCGGCGCGGTCGCCCGCACGCGCATCAAATTCTGCGGCCTCACTCGTCCCGAGGACGTGCGCCATGCCGTGGACCTGGGCGTCGACTTCATCGGTTTCAATCTGGCCAAAGGGCCGCGCCGCATCGACCTTGATCACGCTGTCGACTTGGCGGCTGTGATCCCGACGGGCATCGCCATCGTTGCTTTGTTCGTGGATGCCTCCGACGAGGTCATCCTGACTAGCTGTGCCCGCCTGCGTGGTGCGGTAGCTCAATTGCATGGGCAGGAGTCCCCCGACCAGGCCCAGCGCCTGCGCGTCCGCGTGCCGGTGATCAAGGCCTTCGCCGTGCGCAGTGCGGCGGATCTGGCGGCGGTGCGGGCCTATCCCTGTGATCTGGCGTTGCTTGATGCCACGGTCGGCGATGGCGGCACCGGGCATGCGTGGGATTACACCCAGGCTGCTGGTCTGGGCCGTCCGGTGATGCTGGCCGGCGGACTGACGGCCGAACGGGTCGGGGCAGCCATCACGGCGGTGCGACCCTACGCGATCGATGTCAGCAGTGGCATTGAAGCAGGCACGCCGGGCGTCAAAGATCTCGCGCGGATGCGCGCGTTTGTCGCGGCAGTGCGCGGCTAAGGCCGGGACCACGAGTTGCCAAGCGGTGCTGCGCTCAACCGCCCGCGGCGTGCTGCAGGTCCCAACCTGGGCGAGCCCCTCGATGAAGCAGCCAGGCATACAACGTCAGCAACTGCGCGGCCTTCGCGTCCCAGGTGAAGCGGGCCCACGCGTGCGCGAAGGCGAGGTGGGCCATGCCCAGCCGCTTGCCCTCATCGTCCGCCAGCCCGGTCAGGGCCGCGCCAAAGGCCGCGATCAACGCCGCTCGCGGGCCCAAGGGGACGGCGATGCCGCCACCCGGTGGCAGCAGTTCTGGCGGGCCGCCGTAGTCCACCACCACCGGGGCCAGGCCACAGGCCATGGCTTCCAGCACGGCGCCGCCACCGAACTCGCGCAGGCTGGGGAAGGCGAAGACGTGCGCGTCAGCCAGCCGGGCCGCCACCGCATCGTGGGGCAGATGCCCGGCGAACTCCACCTGTGCGTTGATGCCCAGCCGGGTTGCCAGCGCGGTCAGCGCCGCTCGCTGCGGCCCATCGCCGATCAGCAGCAGGCTGGCTTGACCGGAGCGCAGCAGTGGCGCGGCGGCTTCCAGCAGCAGGTCCACGCCCTTGAGCGGCACCAAGCGACCGACGAAAGCCAAGCGTAACGGAGCACCCGGCGGTCGCGGTCGAGGCGGGCTGGGCGGGATGCGCTGCGGATCGATGGCGTTTTCAGCCAACAGGAAGCGGCGGCCGCGCGCCCACGGCGCCAGTTCTGCCAGCACGCGACGCGATCCACCCAGCACCGCTGCGGCATCCCGCCACGCGCGCGCGCGCCCAGGCATCAGGCGCGCCAGGACCCGCAGGTCGCGGAAGCGATCACCCTCGGCCGCCGCCAATTCCGGAAACTGCCGGGGCCAGGGCCAGCCGCCATTCACTGGGCCGGCGACGAAGGGCACGCCCGCACGGCGGCACCAGGTGGCCAAGGGGCTGGGCGCCACCGGCGTCACCGGCGTGACGCGATGCACCACATCCCAGCGCCCGGCGCGGATCTCGCGCCCGAAGCGCCGCCAAACCGCAGCTTCAAAACCAGGATGAACCAGCGTCGCCAAGCCGGTGTACAGGCTCCAGCCTAAGCTGGTGTTGCCCCGGCGCAGCCATTTCGCCAGGTGCCAAGCGCTGCCCTGCAGCAGGCGGTTGTCGATGGGGGTCCACGCCGCTGCCGGCAGCCCGGCGCGCGCCACGGCCGGTGCATTGCGCAGTTCGGTCACCAGATGCGCGTCGCAGCGCCGCGCCAGGGCCTGAAACATCGACCAACCCACCAGCGGTACGCTGGTCAGCTCGGGATTCGCGGCTTCGGCGACGACGAGGATTCTGACCGCCTTCGCGAAGTCGGGGAGGACGACAGCTGTCGCGCTGTCGCGGTGTCGCGGTGTCGCGTGGTCGAGGGCTTGTCGAGGGGGACTGCGATCATCCATGATGGCCGTCCGACTTCGCGACCCCGCGACCCCGCGACCCCGCGACCGGCTGTCCCAGGCAATCCGACCCCGCGACCGGCTGTCCCATCACCCCCCGCACCCGCCGTAACAGGACGATCAGCGGCAGCGCCGCCAGGGCACCGCGCGCCAGGACACCGAGCATGCCGGTCTGCGCCGTCACCGGCCAGAGCCATCCCACGGCAAGGGCGCCTAAGCCGGTCAGGGCCAGGCTCATGACCAGATCGGTGACGTGCGGCGCCGTGAACCACCACCAGCCTCGGCCTGCCATACGAACCTGCATGACCCAGGACGGCGCCGTGGCCACCAGAGCGTTGACGCTGAGGGTGGCCAGGGCCACGCCCACCGGTCCCAGCCAGTGGCCGAGCAGAATGGCCAGCGCCACGCTGATGGCGGTATGCACCAGCAGCAGGGCCATGATTTGCCGTTCCCGTCCGCACAGCACCAGCATGCGCCGCGCCGCGCCGCCCCCGACCGCGCCGATCCAAGCGGCGATCAGCAGAACCTGGGCCACCGGTACCGAGGCTGCCGGGGCGTGGCTGCCGGTGAAGACCCGCACCAGCGGTTCGGTGTAGACCAGGCCCAGGACCAGGGCCGGGGTGGTCACCAGCACGGTCAGGCGCGACGCGCCCCGCAGGGTCAGCGCCAGTCCGTGGGCATCGCCCTTGGCATGCAGTTCGCCAGCCGCCGGTGGCAGGGGGGCATGCAGTTGGCCGATGAGCTGGCGCAGCAGATCGGCGACCCGTGCCCCGGCAGCATAGGCCGGCACCGCCGCCACGCCGGCCAGACTCGCCACCAGCAGCAGTTCGCCGCCAGCCAGCACCACATTGCAAAGGGCGATCATCCAGGCCGCCGCCGAGAACCCCCACTCACGTTTCAGGGTGGCTAGGTCCAAGAAGCGGGGCGCCACGGACAGGCCGGGGACCAGTCGCGTCGCGTGCCACCAGGCCTGCAGGGCCGGCAGCAGCGAGAGGCTGGCGACCACAGCGGTCAGACCTTCAAGGCCAAGTCCTTGCCGACAGCCCAACCACACTGCGCCCAGCACCAGCACGTTGTTGGTCATCCCCAAACGGTTGATCAACGCGGTGCGATGCAGACCGCGCAGCACCTCAGTGAACAGGCCCAGCGGCAGGCCGATGGCCAGGCAGATGCAAAAATCACGCCACGCCGCTGCTGCCGCCGGGCGCAACTCGATCGGCACGTGTACCGCGCTCAGCAGTGGAGCAGTCAGCAGCAAAGCCGCGCCCAAGGCGGTTCCCGCCAAAAGCACCGCGCTGAAGAAAGCGGTGGCGAGCAGCCGGTTCAAGGCCGCCAGATCCCCGTTGGCGTGGAAACGCACTACCGCCCGCTGCAAGGTGGCTCCCAGTCCCAGGTCGAGCAAAATGGCAAAACCGAGCACTGCCCACAGGCTGCCCCAGAACCCGAAGGCCGCCTCGGGCAGATGCTGCCACAGCAGGCGGAACACCAGCAGTCCCGCCACCAAACGTACTGCCACGGCGGCATAGCCGGACGCGGCATTGGACCAGAAACGGGAATGCCACTCATTGCCACTCGTCGCGACGGCTGTCATCATCATCGTCGTCGACCCCGCGACTGCCTTCATGCCTGGATCCAATCATCCACCGTCGCCGTCGTGATGGCCGGGATCGGCAGTTGTTTGCGATAGGCCGTGGGGCTTTGGCCGAACAGGGCGCGGAAACGGCGGGCAAAATGGTTCTGGTCGTTCCAGCCGACGGCAGCGGCGATGGCGGCCACTGAACGATCGGTGGTGAGCAGGCGCACGGCGGCCACCTCGCAACGTCGGCGGGCCAACCAGTTGATCGGGGTGAAGCCGGCGTGCCGACGGAAGCGGCGCACCAGATAGCTGCGGTCCAGGTCGCAGCGGCGGGCCAATTCATCCAAGCCCCAATTGTGGCCCAGGTCCGCCTCGATCAGGGCCATCGCCTGCGCGACCGCCGGGTGGCCAGGATCCGTAGCCCGGTTGCTGGCCGGTGGCATGGCTTGGCGGGCCAGGGTGCCAAGGAGGACCAGCAGGTGCCCCAGTTGCTCGGTGGCCGTGGCCAGGGGCGCGCGACCATGCACCAGCGCGCTGATGGCCTCCACCTGGGCGAGGCAGCGCAGGCGATCCGGCTCACCAAGATGCACGGTGGCGATGCCTTGGCCCCGGGCGGACAGCAGCGTGGCCAGGGCCGGATCGCCAGTCGCCCAGGCCAATTGCCGATGCAGCACATCAGTGCCGAAGGCGCAATTGCCCAAGCGCAGGTCGCGGCAGCGCTCATAGCAGTGCCATTGGCCGGGCAGGATGACGAAGGCGTCGCCCTGAGCGATCGGCTGCAGGCCATGGATGGTGCGGTGCACGGCGCGACCGTCCCGCACCAGGGCCAGTTCAATGAAGTCGTGCTGGTGTAAGGGGATGTCGCCCTGGTGGGTGGGCAGGTTGGCGTAGGTGGGGCACCCGGCGGCAAAGAGTTCAGCACGCGAGAGGACCCGTGGCGGCATCCGCGCAGCATGCCCGCAGTCCACTCTGGTGCTAATAGAAAGCACCGAATCGCATCTGTAAGGCCAGGCGGTTTTAGGTAATCTCCTGATGGACTTCATCGGCTTGGGACACCTCACCTGGGCCGAGCTGCCTGACGCCGTCTGCGCCAGCACCGCGATCGAATGCATTGCCCCGGCGGCCAGCGGCGCTGCCTGAGCGAATCGACAGTCGAGTAGGCCCGACATCTTGCGCGCCCGGGCCAGCCCTCTAGGCTCTCGCCCCTCACATACGGCGCTATAGCTCAGCGGTTAGAGCGGAGGCTTCATAAGCCTTAGGTCGGTGGTTCGATTCCACCTAGCGCTACCAGAAAGCCCCGGCAACTGCCGGGGCTTTATTCATGGGTCGGTGCGGTCTCCTACTTCACCTGTTTATTAGACAGCGCGGCAGGCAGGTAGGTGATCGGTGATTTGCGCACCACGTCGGCGCTGGCGGCGTCGGCCACCCCGATCAACACTTCCCGGCCATCCTTCGTGGTGGCGACGATGGCCGGAATCTTGGGATCGATGGCCAAGCCGGTGACCGGGCAGATGTTGTTCACCGGACGTGGGTCGTCTTTCAACGGTGGTGGCTCAGCGGCCACCAGCGAGGCGAACAGCAGGCATGCCACGAGGAGTGCACGCATATGGCGCGACCATCGACAAGGGCAGGTGCGGTGCAAGCGTGCGCTGAATGGCACGACGCAGGGGCGGGGTCATCAGCGGAAGCTGAGGATTGCCATTTAGCTAACGACGGATAACAATTCATGTTTGGAGCGTACCATGGAACTGATCACCGGGCTGCTTGCACTGCTGGGCTTCGCCCTGGTGATCTCGGTGCCGATCGGCGCGATCCTCGGCATGGTTGCGTTTCGACGGGCCCAGGACCTGGCGCAGAGTCTTGAACAGAACCAGGACGCTCTGCGACGTGTACAAGACAAGCTGGCCGCCGTCACTAAACGGTTGGTGACCTTGGAAGCCCGGCCGACGTCGGCGCTGGCGCTGTCTCAATCCGTGGTCGTCGCTGCTGCTGCCCCCATTCCGGTGAGCCCAGCTCCGGTGCCCGTCAGTGCGGTGCCCGAAGCCGCGCCCGCCAGCCTTGCGCCGGCCATGGCCTCACCACCAGCCGAGGCGTCGTCGCTGATCTCAGCATGGTCAGCCGCTGCGACGTTGGCGAGCGACCAGCTTGTGCCCCACGCGCCGCCGGTGCTGGCCCCAGCGGCGTCACCTTTATTCGAACTGCCTGTCGCGCTGGATCAGCCCGCACTCGTCACCTTTGATGCACCCGCAGCCGTGCCGGCCCCGGTGCCGTCAGCCCGCGCGCGAGTGGACCTGTTGCGCGACCTGCATCGCCCGGCGCCCGAACTCAGCCCGTCCGTACCCGTGGCCGCGCCCGTCCCTGCCCAGGCTGCGCCACGGCCCGCGCCGACGCCGACCCCAAGTGCGCGCGCCGATGTCAGCGGACTTGAATCTCTGGTCGGACTGAAGCTGCTGACCTGGGTCGGGCTGGCTATCGTTTTCCTGGGTGGCGTCTTTCTGTTGAAATATGCCTACGATCAGGACTGGCTGGGCCGGGTGATCACGCCGTCCATGCGTATCGCCCTTATCGCCATGGTCGGCGCGGGCAGCATCGGCCTGGGCATTCGTCAGTTGCGCCGTGGCATGGTGGCCTTGGGGCAGGGCCTGATGGGCGGTGGTATCGCGGCCTTCTATCTGGCCATCTACGGGGCACTGCAACCCATGTTGATGATTGTGCCCGAAGCGCTGCTGTCGCCGGGCGCAGGCTTCGTCCTATTGGCCCTGGCCACGGCGGTGGGCATGGGCCTGGCCGTGGGCGTGAACGGCATCGCCGTGGCCATCATCGCCACCATCGGTGGCTTTGCGACGCCGCTGCTGGTCTCGACCGGCGACAATGCTCGCGATGCGTTTTTTGCGTATTTGCTGGTGCTGGACCTGGGCGTGGTTGGGGCGGCCATGTGGCGGCGCTGGCGAGCCGTGGATCTGCTCGCGTTCGCCGGCACCGTCCTGATGTTTTGGGGCTGGTACGAACAATGGTACCATAGTTACGAACAGTTTCCGGTGTGGGCGGTGGTGGCCTGGCTGGGGGTCTTCCATCTGGTGTTCCTGGTCTTGCCGTTCATTCATCATTGGCGCCAAGGCACCCCGGTGACGGTGGAGCGCTTCGCCATGGCCTTGGCCAATCTCGCCTGGGGACTGGGTTTTGCCTGCCAGATGCTGCAAGCTGAGGCGCCAGCGACCCTGTCCCTGCTGTGCTTGGCAGGTGCGGGCCTGTACGCGGGCCTGGGCGTGATGACCCACCGGCGCTCGGGCGGGGACCAGCGCACCTTGCACGGCTTTCTCGCCTTGGCGGCGATGCTGCTGACCCTGGGTCTCTTCTACCTGCTGCCCGTCGACGGCATCACCGTCGCCTGGTTCGTCGAAGGGGTGCTGCTGCTGCATCTGGGTTTCTACTTCGGCTATGCTCCGACCCGCTGGGCCGCGCTGGCGGTGCTGGCGTTGGCCATGCTGCGGGTCGCGGTGAAACACCTGCCTGGCGCCGATCCCGCCGAGGCCTTCCTGTTCAATGGCTGGCTGTTGATGTTGCTGATGGCGCCCCTGGGCTGCGCGGCGTTTGCGCTGGTGTATCGGCGCTGGCAGGCGACCGGTCCAGAACGCCTGATCGCCCAAGGCTGCGGCGTGGCCGCGGGCTTGCTGGCCCTGGCGGCGCCGGCCCTGGATCTGGCCCGCCATGCCGACGGGCATCCGGCGGAGTGGCAGTTCATACCAGCGGCCTGCCTGGCGGCGGTCTGGTTGGCCTGCGGCGGGGTAGCTTTCATGGTGGCGGCCCGGCGTGAAAAACATGCGGTGTTCATTGCTGGTCTGCTGCCTTTGGCGGTGGCCGTCACCTTGGCCCTGTTCGCCTATGCTGATCCGTGGGTGTGGAGTTACCCGGTCCTCAATCCGCGTTGCGTGGCGGCTCTGATGGTCGCTGGGGCCTTGGTGCTGTTTGCCCGCGGGGCCAGGCATCAGCAGGGCTTGATTGGTGCGCCCGCCCTGGCCGGGACCTTGGCCGGCGTGGCGCAACTGCTGCTGATCCTTATCGCAACATACGAAGCTGCCGCCTGGGCCCAGTCGGCCTCAACAGCGTTCAGCGCCGAGAGCGCGCAGCTGCTGTACACGGCGGTGTGGCTGGGCTTGGCCGTGGCCTCGGCTCTGGCCGCCCAGGTCCTGGGGCAGCGGCGCGTGGCCGTGATCGGCCTACTGCCGTTGGTGGTGGGCTTGGGCTCGGCGGCACTGCTGTACAGTCACCGCTGGGGCGAGATCTGGTCCGTCCTGGTCAATGGCCGCTTCATCGTCGCTTTGCTGCTGGTAGGGGCGCTGTGGTGGCATCTGGCCACGCTGGCTCGCCTGGGTTGGCTCTGGGCCGGGCGGGCGGCGCCGGTGGCGACGCAGGTCGCCCTGACCCTGCTGCTTAGTGTCGAGGTGCTGGTCTGGTGTGTTGAGCTGTCCGGCGATGCGGACCGCTGGTGCCCCTGGTCCCTGGCCCTGGTGTGGATCCTGGCGGGTCTGGCGGGCGTCCTGGTGGAGCGCCGCCGTCCGGGCTGCGGCTCGCAGATCTGGGGTGGCGTGATGGCGGTCTTGGGCGCGCTGATGGCGATGCTGTTGTATGCGGTGGGCTGGCCCGCGGACCTGATGTACCTGAACCTGCGCGGGCTGCTGATCACCGGCGCCGTCGCCGGGCTGCTTGTCCATGGCCTGCACCGGGGTCGGGCGACCGGGGCCTGGGGCTGGGGTGCCTTGCTCATGGCCCTGGTGGCCGCCAGCGCCGAACCACCGGCCTGGTTCCATGCCCATATCGCTGAACCGGCGCAGGCCGACCGCCTGTCCACGTTCAGTATCACGGTGGTGTGGATTCTGGCCGCGATCGCCATGTTGGCCGCTGGCTTCATGGCCCGCATCCGGCCCCTGCGCTTCGCGGCCCTGGGGCTTTTGGCCCTGACCGCAGCCAAGCTGCTGCTGGTGGACATGTCCGGCAGTCAGCAGCTGTACCGCATTCTTGCCTTCATCATCACCGGTCTGGTTTTCGTCGGCGCGTCCTGGGCCTATCACGTGGCCGAGCAGCGCCTGGGCCTGGTCAGACCGGCGCCACCAGATCCGCCGGCATGATCAGCTCCACAAACTCCCGACCGATGTCCAGGAAGGGGGTGGTGAACAGGGCCTTGCCTTCCTTGCTGCTGACCGTCACCGCAGTCACGGCGATGAAGTCCTGGGCATTGCGGATGAAATCGGTCAGCCGTGCTTCATGCATCAGCTCAATCCGGCCATCGATGCGGTAACTGTCGGTGTAGATGATGACCCGGGTGGTCTCGTCGGGGGTGCTCATGGCAGGGCCGGGGTGAGGGGTGGCTGGGGTAGGATACCCCCGGCCTGGGGCGCGGGCCAGTTTCAAGTTTTGAGTTTCGAGGAAACGCTGCTTTATCGAAGCTCGAAACTCGGAACCAGCAGTCAAAACTGGCAGCTTCGACACCACACCGTGCCCCGCCCGCCCACCACGCCCGTGCGCAGGGCCGCGCCGCAGTTGGTACAGGGCTGGCCACCCCGGTCGTACACTGCCAAGGCGACGCGGAAGTAGCCCATCTCGCCGCCGGCCTGCCGGAAGTCGCTGATGGTGGTGCCGCCCTGGGCGATGGCGGCTTGCAAGACCTCGCGGATGTGGCGGACCAGGCTGGCGCACTCGGCGTGGGTGATCTTGGCCGCCGCACGGCTGGGCCGGATGCGCGCCCGGAACAGGGCCTCCTGCGCATAGATGTTGCCGACTCCCACCACCACCGCTTGGTCCATGATGCGGACCTTTACGGCCGTACGTCGGCCGCGCAGTTGGCCCTGCAGATAGGCGGCAGTGAACTCGTCGGCCAAGGGTTCGGGGCCAAGCCCAGACAGATCGGGATGGTCGACACCTGGCGTCACCAGATCCAGCAGCCCGAAACGGCGTGGATCACGATAGGCCAAGCGGCGGCCATCGGTCAGATGCAGATAGCAGTGATCGTGGTCGCGCTCGTCGCCGGCGGGGGCTTCGCGCCAGGTGCCGGTCATGCCCAGATGGCTGAGCAGGCTGCCTGCGGGGGTGTCCAGCAGCAGGTATTTGGCCCGGCGCCGCACGGCCAGGATCGGCTGCCCGGCCAGGGTCCGCGGCAGGGTCGTGGGGATGGTCCGGCGCAGGTCGGCCCGGCGCAATTCCACCCGGGCAATGACCGCACCGGCCAACAGGCGGGCCAGACCGGCGCGCACGGTTTCGACTTCGGGCAGCTCTGGCATGCCGCCAGCGTGGGTGGTGTGCTGGTGTTCGTCCAGCCCAGACCGTGGGATTCCGTTCTGCAACCAGCCGCTATGCTGCCCCGTCATGCCCTTTCTGCTCGAATGCCTAACCGGACCCCTCGCCGGGCGCCGCATGGCAGTGCCCCCTGACAAACCCCTGACGTTCGCCATCCGCCGTCATGGCGAGCAGGTCGGCAGTGTGCTGGTCGAAGAGGTCGGGGACCAATGCGTGGTGACCAACCGGTCCAGCATGCCCTGCACCGTCAATGGTCAGGAACGGGTCCGCACCACGCTCTTCGACGACGATGAGGTGCTGATCGGCAAAGACCGCTTCCGGGTGGTGGTGGCCGACGAGGAAAGCGATGCCGAAGGCACCCAGATCGTGGATCTTGTGGCGTTGCGCCGAGCGACGCCCTGCGCCATCTGCGATGGCCCCTTCGAACCGGCAACCGGCTGGAGCGATGGCGCCCGCAGCATCTGTGCGAGTTGCCTGGGGAAGGGCGCAGGCCCTCAGCATATCGCCAGTGTTGCCTCAGCCGTCGAAGAATCGACCCACGACCACGTGCCGGTTCCCGCCGCCCCCGCGCGCCAGCTATCTTCGCCCTCGTCCGATGGCGCCAGCGACAGCGATCGCTTGCGGCATCAGCGACGCATCAGTGCCTCGCGCCTGTCGGCGGTCGAGTCCAAGCCGGGCCTGCTAGCCAAGATGTCGGCGGCGGTCTTCGGCGGCAAGGAGGAGCGCCAACGTCTGGAAAAACTCGAAAAGGAACGGGCCGCGCTGTTGATCGAAGCCGGGCGGCTCAGCCTTCAGGGCGGTGGCGGTCTGGGGCTCAGCTCGGCCCATCTTACCGACCTGATCAGCGAGCAGACCGTCACCATCACGGCCGACGACCTGGACCGCCCGACCTTGGACAACTGGAAAGCCCACCGCGAGCGCCTGGCCTACCTGGATGCCGAGATCAGCGCCCTGCGCCGGGCCCAGAATTTGTCGCCGGCCCCTGGGTTGATGCCCGCGCCTCCCAGCCTTCGCGAGCAGAAGAGCCAAGCCGAACGGACCTTTGCCACCTTGGACGGTCTGGGCACGGAAGAGCTTGCCAGGGACGATCTTGCAGACCAATCGACGACCCCTGTACGGGTCGCCAAGCTGACCGCCGTGCCGCCTCGTCCCACGGGAAAACGCCCGCCGCCACGACGGCGCCGTTAGGTTCGAGCTGTTTCCACGTCGTTGAAACAGCTCTAGCACCGTTTTTCCCGCGCCCTACATCTGGCTTTCGTACCTTAAGGACGGAGCCCTTGGCCTTACTGGCCACCAAGAACCATGCCTGAAACTCCTCCTCCGCCTCAGAAGCCGCGCAGCCTCTTCCTGGTCATGGCGGTTCTGTTCGCCGTGCTGATCACCACCATGTACATCACCCAGGGTCTGTGGACCACCAAGGATACGTCCTGGTCCCAGATGCTTGAGGACATCGCGGCGGGCAAGGTCAGCAAGATCCACACCGGCAGCGACGCTGTCACCGTGACCACGGTGAAAAGTGTCGACAAGCCCGCCTATCGGGTTTTTTACCCGGGCGGCCGCTTCACTGACGCCAACTACGGTGAGGTCAAACTTGCCGTCGACACCTGGAA
The DNA here is from genome assembly GCA_038213315.1 of Planctomycetota bacterium. GTDB lineage: Bacteria > Planctomycetota > UBA11346 > UBA11346 > UBA11346 > JBBQTJ01. The sequence goes on along the minus strand of JBBQTJ010000019.1, from coordinate 1,119 downwards.
CGACACTGCCAGCAAGCGAAATGTTGAAGGCGATGCGGTGAAGGGCGTGGTCAAGACCGACCTCTCGGGCGATGCCCAGCCCAGCGCCTGGGCGCAGATGATCCCCAGCTTGGTGTTCTTCGTGCTGCTGATCGGCGCCTTGTATTTCTTCGTCTTCCGGCGCATGGGCCAGGGGGGCGGCGTGCTGTCGTTCGGCAAAAGCCGCGCGACCTTGGTGACCAAAGGCAAGACCAGCAAATCATTCAAAGACGTGGCTGGCATCGACGAGGCCAAGGAAGAAGTCGAAGAGCTGGTCGCTTTCCTCAAGAATCCCAAGAAATTCCAGAAGTTGGGTGGCCGCATTCCCCGTGGTGTGCTGTTGGTCGGCCCCCCCGGCACGGGCAAAACCCTGCTGGCCAAGGCCATCGCTGGCGAGGCCGACGTGCCGTTCTACTCCATCAGCGGCTCGGACTTCGTCGAGATGTTCGTCGGCGTCGGCGCCAGCCGCGTCCGCGACCTATTCAACCAGGCCAAGGACAATAGTCCCTGCATCATCTTCATCGACGAGATCGATGCCGTCGGACGCAAGCGCGGCCAGGGCATGAGCTCAGGCGGCCACGATGAACGCGAGCAGACCTTGAATGCGATCCTGGTAGAGATGGACGGTTTCGCCTCCACCGACAAGGTCATTGTCATCGCCGCCACCAACCGCGTCGACGTGCTTGATCCCGCCCTGCTGCGCCCCGGACGCTTCGACCGCCATATCCACGTCAGCCTGCCGGACATCGCCGGCCGCGAACAGATTCTTAGCGTGCACGCCGGCAAGGTGAAGTTGGCCAAGGATGTGGACCTCTCCCTGATCGCCCGTGGCACCCCTGGTTTCAGCGGCGCCGACCTGGAGTCCTTGATCAACGAGGCCGCCCTGCACGGCGCCCGCAGCGACCAGGAATCGATCACCCACAAGGACATGGAATACGCCCGCGACCGGGTCGCCTTCGGCCGTGAAAAGAAATCCGGCAGCCGCGCCATGCCCGAGCGCGAACGCGTCATCACTGCCTATCACGAGGCCGGCCACGCCCTGCTGCAGCTCAAGGTCGAAGAAGCCGACCAGTTGCACAAGGTCACCATCATCCCGCGGGG
>JBBQTJ010000018.1:0-21349 GCA_038213315.1 Planctomycetota bacterium | reverse complement strand
CAGCACCTGATCCAAGCGGGTCGGTTGGAAGGGGATCTTCACCCGCCAGGGGAATTCGCCCTCGCGCACTTTCACGCCCCGCCGCGTGGTTTCTTCAGTTTTGGGATTCACCTCGTAAAACATCACCTTGCCGTCGTCGGCGATGTACAACGGCGTTTGCCAATCGGGGTGCTTCCAGCCCTTGAGGTCATTCCACCAGCGCTTGAAGAAGACCTGCAATTCAGGGACGCTGCGGGCACTGGTGAAACGCACCTTCCCCGAGACTTCGATCCAACCGCGATCGATGGCGGTATCGGTCCAGGCCGGCAAGGCCGCCCGCGCGGCGGGTCGGGCCCCACCCAGAGCACCCAGGCGTCCACCGCCACCACCCGTGGTCACCGTCGGGGCAGGCGTGGTTCCGTCCTGGGCTATGCCTTCGGTCTCAAGTTCGGTGACCCACAGTTCGGGCGACAATTTGGCCTGCTCTTTCAAGGCCCGTACCGTGTACAGCAGATCGCGCCCGGCGTACATGCGCCCGACGACGCCGCGCAGATCCTCGCGCAGGGCCTCGTTCTCGGTCTCCAGCCCCTTCAACTCGGTGGTCAGGGCTTCGTAGCGGCGCAGGTAGCTTTCGTAATCTGCGGCCTGGGCCGCTGTCGCGTCATGGCGGGCCGCCAAGGTCCAGGAGACCATCACCGCGGCCAGCACCAGGGCCACGGCCGCGAGGTGCGCCCAGACCAGATGACTGCGCCACAGGCGCCGGGCGACCAGGGATTCGGGCCGCAGATCCAGGCGCACCGCGCCAGTGACCCGCATGGATGGATGGGACAGGGCCAAGCCGGTCGCCACCGCCCATTCGCCGGCCGGTTCCGGCAAGATTCCACCCACTGCCGCGCCCACGTCCAAACGCTCCACAGGCACGCCGAAACGGCGCGCCAGGTAGGCATCAAGTCCGATCACATTGGCGCCGCCGCCGCACAGCACCACCTTGGACGGGATCAGACTCGGCGCCTTCAATTGGCTACGAAACCAATGCAGGCAGTTCGAGACCTGGCCATACAGCGCCTCGGCGGCCCGGGACAGTTCCGGTCCCAAGGTCTGCCGGCCCATCGCCATGGTGTCACGACCGGGCTTGGTCACCGGATCGGCCTGCGCCATGTCGAGCGCCGATGATGCCAGCAGGCCGCTGCCGTTGCTCAGGATTGCCGTGTGTGGCGCCAGACTGTCGGAACTGACGGCCGGCGACGACGACGGGATAGCCTCATCGCTGGCCTCTTCCGCCAGGATCATCAGCTCTTGGCCGTCCGAGGGCTCCTTGGGCACGCCCTGGGCGGCGGGCATGGGGATGCCATCGTCCAGGTCCAGGACCAAGGGCTCACCGGCTGGCACTGCTGCGGGGATCTCACTCGACGCAAACACCGCCTGGCTGGCGGGGGGCTCATCTTCAAGCAGATCCAGATCTTCGGCTTTGCGCAAACCGCTGCCGCGCGTGCCCCGTCCCGACGATGGTGGCGGCGCGGGATTCTTCAGGGCTTGCTGGAACGTAAGTCCACCCATCAGAATTTCACGGCTGGCGATCAGCCGCCCGTCACCGTAGAGGCTGATGCCGGTGCGTTCATGGCCAATGTCCAACACCACCGCCAAGGCGTCGCCCTCCATGGGCGGCAGGCGCTGGGCCACGTTGAAGAGCGCGGCGGGGCCATAGGCCAACGAGGCATCCCGCAGGCCCAGTTTTTCGAGCCCGACCAGCGCCTCTTTGGCCGCGGCCGGCGGCGCCAGCACGCACCAATGATACAACTCGTCCCCGTCGACCGGGACTGGGCGGGCATCCGCCGCTAGATCCCCCGCCTCGTCCGCATGCTGGATCAATTCCAGGCGCAGCAGACGCGCTAGGCGATCGGGCGGTAAGGGCATGGTGCCGATGATCCGCACCATGAAGGGCAGGTCCGACACATGGGCGATCACCGGCCCCTGTAAACGCAGGCGGGCATCGATCTCGGCCAGCACCGCCGTCAGCAGTTTGGGATTGCCGATCTCGTCCATGCGTGGCACCGACGCCGTGGCTATCACGGTGGGCACGCCACGGACCCGGCGCAAGGCCACGGCCCGCACCATGTGATGACCAACATCAAGACCGATGACGGGACGAGCCACAGTGATCAGCGACCGTTACGCTTCCACGGGGTGCCACCAGCGCTGTCCGCGGCGGGGGCCGTCTCGGCAGATTGTGCTGCCGCCGCCTGTTCGGCCTTGGTCGCATTGGTCCCGGCCAAGGCATCACGGGCCTCCGCCGGCATCACCACGCGAGCAGTGTCGCGCAACTTCTGGATCTCATCGCTCAGCTTGGCACCGCTGGGGTCGACGATGTGGGCAGCGACAATGATGACCAAGTTGCGCCGCTCGTTAGTACGGCTGCGGCGCTGGAAGAGACCTCCGAGCAAGGGGATCTCGCTGACGTAGGGTAGGCCTTCCTGCCTCTTTTGGTCCTGTTCCGTGGTTAGTCCACCTAGGGCTACAGTCTGGCCGTTCTGAATGTGCAGAACTGTAGTGAGATTTCGCTCACTGATGTTGGGTTTTTGAACTCTACCGGAAAGCACGTTGCTGCCAGCTGAACTGCCTGCATAATTGAACTCAGTTTCAAAAAAGCCGGTAAGTTCTCGCACTTTGGGGTTGAGCGCAAGGGTGATCACATTGCTGTTTCGTGCCATTGATGGGCGAATACGTAGAGAAATGCCAAAGTCGACAGTCTCAAGTTTAGGAACAAGTGCGGTGGAGTTGTTCGTTACAACAGTGCCATCAGTAACGCTACTATTTGTGCTTGTTGAGCGCGCTTCATAATCACCTATATATGCGCGCTGAGTGGTTAGCTCGATCACACCAAGAGCATTATTTAAAGTTAGAATTTTGGGCTCGGACAGTGTATCGGCCTGACCCTTTGATTCGAGAGCCTTGAGAGTTGCAGAGAAATTGTTACCAACTAGCACTTTAGCGAGAAGTCCAGAGTTAGCCCCAGCACCGCCAGGCCCGACAAGATTCCCGAGTCCCGTACCTTGAATAGTGGCTGGAGCTGCATTTGTAGGGGAAACGTTAGGCCCCCCCAAGATCACGTTGCCTGACTGTCCGCCAAAACCCCAATCGATACCCAACTCGCGCTGGGCTTGTTCGCTGACTTCAATGAACCGAGTCTCGATTAGAACCTGGACGTTGTTGTAATCAAGGGCGCCCAGCAGGCGCTTGAGCTCGGCGATCGAGGAGGGCGTGCTGCGCACATAGAGGGTATTTGATTTGCGATCCAAGTACCAGCGCGCCTCCGCCGGCCAGTCGACGATGATTTCGGGGATCTTGTTCATGAATTTCTCGAGGTCTGAACTTCCACCCCCACCCGCGCCACCGCCACCGCTCGCTGCCTGGGCCGCCGTCAAGGCGGCCTGGGCCTGAGGCGGCAGATTCGCGCCCTGGCCACCGCCGCCGCCAAAACCGCCGCCGCCACCAGCTGCACCACCGCCGCCAAGATCACCGCTGCCGCTGACATCGGTCAGACCGGATTGCAGGCGGATGATCTCGGTGACCAATACCTCGCTGCCGGTCTTGCTGACGAAGACCGTACCGGCGGAATAGTTATAGGTGACGTTAACCAGCTTGGCGATGGTGTTCAGCGCGGCTTCGACGGTCTCGTCCACCAGATTGATGGTCAAGGTCTCTTCGCCCAGGGCGGAGTCGAGAATGACATAGTTGACCCCGGCCACCGCGAAGAGCGGTTCGACCACTTCGCGCACCTGGGTGCCATTATATTTCAGGGTGACCCGTTCTTGCAGCTTGGCGCGCACCGCGGCGCGCTGGGTCTCGGCCAGATCCTCGTCGAAGATCCACACCGTGCGCGACAGCTTGGGCTTATCGACCGGGAAAATCGCATGCTCGATGACTTCGTTGATGCCTTCACCACGCCGGTACTTTTTCTCTTTCAGCAGCGTCTCGCGCTCCTTCACCACCATCATGCTGAGCACTTGGTACTTCATCACCAGCACGGCGCCCTCATTGGGCCACTGCCGCTGGAGCGCATTGCACAGGTCGATGGCTTCGGCGTATTGCCGCCGGGCGACATAATATTCGACCACGTCCAATTGCCGCTGGACCTTCTCATCGGCCTTGGCCTTGGCGGCTTCGTAATCCGCATCGCCGACGATCTGCTCGCGGACCTCGGCCTGCTCACTGAGCATGACGCGGATCTCGGCTTCCTTCTGCTGCACTTTGGCCAGCAGCAGCAGGTTGGCCGCCTGCTTGTCCTCGGGGTGCTCGGCCAAGCGTCCTTCCAGCAGCGTGATGGCATCTGCCAACTTGCCATTGGCCAGCATGGCCGAGGCCTGCGCGCTGATCGGCGACTCCAAGGCCGGATCCGGCGCGTCGCCGCCCCAGGCCAGGCCAGAGGCCAGGAACAAAGCACCAAGGAAAAGGGTCACACGCATGCCATGGCTCCAGCGGAAGCGGAGATTCAGCAGGGTGATACCCTCTCGCAATGAGATTGTTGAGGGGAGGCACACCATCAGGCCCCGGGCCGACATTGACCTGCGGCCCTGGGCCGTGACCCTCCACCCCCCTTCCCAGGAGTCCCCATGCCCGCCCGCACCGCTCTTTTCGCCGCTCAACAGGCTGCCGGCGGCAAAATGATCGACTTTAGTGGCTGGGACATGCCGGTGCAGTTCAGCGGCATCACCGCCGAGCATCAGGCGGTACGCAGCGCCGCAGGGGTCTTCGATCTGGGTCACATGGGCCGCCTGACTGTGTCCGGCGTGGGCAGCCTGGCCTTTTTGGAGCGCCAGGTCTGCCGCCCCCTGGCGGACATGCGTCCCGGCCAGGTGCGCTATGGCTTGGCCCTGGCGGCGGACGGCACGGTCGAGGACGACGTGCTGGTCTCGCGTGAAAACGAGCACGACTGGCACGTCGTGGTCAATGCCGGCAACCGCGAGAAGATCGTTGCCCAGTGGCGCACCGCCCTGCCGGCCACCGCCATCTTTGCCGATATCACGACCGATCAGGCGATGATTGCCGTCCAGGGCCCGGCGGCCCCCGGCCTGCTGGCCCGCCTGGGCCTGGGCCTGGAAGGCCTGTCGTATTACGCCTTCCGCGATGCCGCTTGGCAGGGCGTGCCGGTACGGATCAGCCGCACCGGCTATACCGGCGAAGATGGCGCCGAGCTGTTCATGCCCACCAAGCACGCCGAGGACCTGTGGCGGACTGTGGTTTCTGCTGGGGCCCTGCCCTGCGGCCTGGGCTGCCGCGACAGCCTACGTCTGGAAGCCGGCATGCCGCTGTATGGCCACGAGCTTGACCGCACTATCACGCCGATCGAGGCCGGCCTGGCCTTCGCGGTCAACCAGGCGGGCGGCTTCATCGGCGACCAGGCGGTGTTGCGCCAATTGTCCGAGGGCGCCCCGCGTCGCCTGGTCGGGCTGCGCTGTCGGGATAAGCGGGTGCCGCGCCAAGGCTATCCCGTGTTGCATCACGGCGCGCAGGTCGGCGTGATCACCTCGGGCACCCTGTCGCCGACCCTGGGCGCTGCCATCGGCATGGCCCTGGTGCCGACCAGCCTGGCCACCGCCGGCACTGCGGTCTCGGTCGACGTGCGCGGCACCCTGGTGCCCGCTGATATCGTCAGCCTGCCATTCTATCGGCGCGCCAAGAACTGAGGCGGCTCATCCACGGCGACGGATGACGGCCTTGGTCTGACCGCGCGGCTGAGCCCATAGCGCCGCCCTCCGCCGTCGTTAGCGTTTCGCCCATGGACAGCTTCGTCATCTCCGGGGGCGCGCGACTCGCCGGCACCATCACCGTCTCTGGCTCGAAGAATGCGGCCCTGCCCATCCTGGCAGTGTCGCTGATGACGGACGAGCCATGCAGCTTCCGCAATGTGCCGGTGCTGCGTGATGTGCAGACCCAGGTGAAGATCCTCAATACCTTGGGGGTCGAGAGCACCTGGGGCCGGCGCGAGGTGCGCACCCGGGTGAAGGACGATTACAACAGCACTGCGCCCTATGAACTGGTGAAGCAGATGCGCGCCGGCGTGTGCGTGCTTGGCCCCCTGCTGGCCAAGCGCGGCGAGTGCAGCGTCAGCCTGCCCGGCGGCTGCGTCATCGGCGAACGACCGATCGACCTCCACCTGCGCGGCCTGGCCGCCCTTGGTGCGGAAATCACCCTCGAAAGCGGCTATGTGAAAGCCAAGGTCCCCAAGGGCGGACTGCGCGGCGCCGAAATCTACCTGGGCGGTAAGGCCGGCTCCAGCGTGCTGGCCACCGACAATGTGATCTGCGCGGCCGTGCTGGCTCGGGGCACCACGGTGATCGAATGCGCCGCCTGCGAACCCGAAGTGGTCGACCTGGCCCACTGCCTGATCAGCATGGGCGCGCGCATCGACGGCGCAGGCTCGCCGCGCATCACCATCCATGGCGTCAAGAAGCTGAAGGGCTGCGACTGGACGGTGATTCCCGACCGAATTGAGGCCGCCACCTTCCTGATCGCCGGCGCGGTGACCCGTTCGCCCATCTCGGTGGTCGGTGGCCGGCCCGATCACCTGATGGCGGTGATCGATGTGCTGCGCCAAATGGGCGTCGAGATCAAACGCAGCGGCAAGCCCACCAGCCGCACCAACGTCATGACCGTGGTGCCCACCGACCGGCTGCGCGCCTGCGAGGTCACCACCCTTCCTTATCCTGCCTTCCCCACCGACGTGCAGAGCCAGATCATCACCCTGATGACCTTGGCCGAAGGCACCAGCATCGTCACCGAGCGTATCTACCCGGAGCGCTTCATGGCCGCTGCCGAACTGAAGCGTATGGGCGCCACCATCACCGTGGCCAATGGCCAGGCGGTGATTCACGGCACCGGCAAGTTGTCCGGGGCCCAGGTGATGGCCAGCGACCTGCGCGCCTCGGCAGCCCTGGTGCTGGCGGGGATGGCCGCCGAGGGCGAGACGCGGATTTCCCGCGTCTACCACATCGATCGCGGCTATGAGCGCATCGAAGAGCGCCTGGGCCGCTTGGGCGCGCTGATCAAGCGTACCGCCGATGAGGCGGTTGAGCCGGCCAGCGCAGGCGGCTGAGTGATGTCCACCGCCGAGCAGCCCACGGGCATCCTGATCAGGGACCTGGCCGCGCGGCAGCCCACCCCGGGCGGCGGCGCAGCAGCGGCCATTGCAGCAGCCCTGGGCGCTGCCAGCGGTGCGATGGCAGCACGCTACACCACCGGCCCGAAGTGGGCCGATCGCCAGGCTGAGGCCGAGACCCTGGCCGAGACCCTGAGCAGCGCCGCGACCGCGCTGCTGGCGGTGGCCGATGCGGATGCCAGCGCCTTTGCCGCCGTGGGTTCGGCCCGCAAGGCCGGCGACGCTGCCGCCCTGGCCGTGGCCGTGGCGCAGGCCGCCGCCATCCCCGCCGAACTGCTGAGCGCCTGTGCCCGCCACGCCGTGGCCCTGCGCCATTTCCTGCCGCACTGCAATCCCAACCTGGCCAGCGATGTCTGGGTCGGCCTGCACTTATTGGCCGGGGCCGGGCGCGCGGCCTACCGCACCCTGCTGGTGAATCGACCTGATGAAGCCGCGCTGCGCGCCGCCCAGACCCGGTGCGCCGAGCTTACGGCCGCTGAAGCCGACGGCTGATGGCATGATGCGCGCCGCCCTGCTGGTGATGATGGCGCTGATGAGTGCGGCGGCGCTGGAGCCCAGCCCGCCGCGGGCCGAACTCGCTGCCAGCATCGGCGGAGAAGTGCTGCACGCCAATAGCATCGAGGTGTTGGGACTGGTCCTGCGCGACGTGGTCACCACGCCCAGAATGGATGGCGGCATTCTGCGCTTCACCCAGGCCCAAGCCCGTGCCTATGGCGGCACAGCCTCGGGGGCGGTGCTGGTGGACCTGCGCTCGCAGGCGACCCGCGATTGGATGGGCTATCAAGGCTATCTTGAGATCCACGACTGGGACGTTGGCGCCGTGGCCAAGGCTCTGGGCGCCAATAGTGACATGGGCTCGGGCACCATCACCGGCTGGCTCGAGTGGGAGCTGCCTGGCCAGACCCGCGACCGCTTCACCGCCCGAGGCGAACTCACCATTGCGCATGGCACCTTGGTGCAGTTTCCGTTGCTGGCCAACTTGCTGCTGGGCGATCTTTCGCCGGAGCGCGGCAAAGACCACCTCAGCATGCGTTTCGAAATCCGGGACGATCAGGTCCATCTGCTCCGCGCCCAACTGACCACCCCGGTGGCCAACCTGGGCATTCGCGGCACCATCAGCCTGGATGGCGAACTGCACCTCCTGGTGTCGCCGCATCTCACCCTGCAGTGGGTCGGTCGCATCCCCGGCCCGGGCAGCGCCCTGGCCGGCTGGCTGGGTGATGTCTCAGCCCGGGTCGCCCGCACCGTGGTGCGCGGTCATATTGCGCGACCGGTGATCGTACCGAATCCTTTCGCCCAACTCGACTGAGAACCGTGCGATATTCATAGTCAAAATGTGAATTTTTGACGCCTGGGGATTGGCCATCTGAGCCTGAACCCTTGCCCACGCTTGCGCCTGGGAGATGCCGATTTGCAATCGGCATCACGTCACTGAAAACCTCGTCTGCCTGCCCGGGAAGCCATATTTTTCAGGGCAATACGCCTCATTCCGGGTGGGCAGGCGAGGTCTGGACGACTCCTGCACCCGGGCAGATGGCCAATCCCCAGGAGCATCTGACCAGGGATCAGCTTTATTCTACCAGATTCGCGGCCACCAGCACCACCCGTCGGGTGCCCAGCGCCGCGCCGCTGCCCGAGGTCAGCAACTGAGCCGAACCGGGGCGGAGCACGGCCCGCGGCCGGCCGCGCACGGTCGCGGTGGCATCACCCTTGCCGTCCGGCGAGCGGCTGCTGATGGTGATGCTGTAATCGCCATCCAGATCGATGCGCTCGCCGGCCACCAGGCTGGGCCGCACGCGGAAGGTGATCTGGGGGCCGGTGCTGCCCGCGGGCGGTGCATAGGTGGCCTCGAAGCCATCCTGCGCCTCGACCCAGGCGCTAGCCAGCACCGTGACGCGCCCACGATCAAGGATGCGCAGCGCGGTGGCGAAGGAAACCTGCTCGACCGGATCCTCGCCGGTCGCCACGTTCAGTTCGTCAAGCAACGCGGCGTCCGCCTCGATCCAGGTCAGGCCGACCGCGATCTGGGCGGCGGACAGGGGCAGGGCACCCAGCAGGGTAACGAGCATGAGGGGAAGCAGGCGCATGGCGGCGAGTCGTGCCGGTCGGCACAGGAAGGCAAGCCCGCGACCGTCAGCGACGCAATGGGCAGCCCAGGTCGGCCAAAGCACTCCACCCGGCAGCGGTGCTCCAGACTTCGCCACCAATGCGCGAGGCTACCGCCCACAGCAAGCGACGTCGGGCCGGGGCTTCAATGCCTTGTTGGCGCAGACGCTGGGCCACCCCCGCGGCCTCGACATGATCGACGGCGGTGATCGGTAGATGCGGAAACGCCGCGATCAGACTCGCGACCCGGGCGATCTGCCGTTCATCCCGGCAGCGATCAAGGATCACCTGCCGCACCGGACCAAGCAGGAAGACCCGTCGTTCACGGATGGCCTGGCCCAGGTGCAGCACCAGCAGCGGCTCGGGTGCCTGGCGGCTGAAGGCCTTCACCCAGATATCAGCATCGGGCAGGCAGGGCTTCACGGTGCCTCGCTCGGATCCGTCGGCTGAGTCCGGAAGTCGACCGTGCCCAGGAAATCAATCACCGCCAGCTGTCGTCGGAAGGCGACGGCCTCTCGCACCGCGGCGTCCACCGCTTCCCGCTTGGACTTGAACTGCCCCAGGCGCATGAGTTCTTCGATGGCGCTAATGTCGACATCCAGGTTGGTAGCCATGTCGCACAATAGCATGTGCGAAAATCAAGGTCAATGGGCGCCCGCCCCTTGCGCCGGCGACAAAACATGATCATCCTACACCGGTCCAACGACTCCTGCTAAGGGTTTTGTCCATGATCGCACGATCGTCCGCACAAGAAGCAAGCGTTCCTGTTCAAGTGGGTTTCGCGCCCAATGCCGAGATGCTGGAAGCAATGTACGAACGGTGGAAGGCGGATCCAGCGAGCGTGGATCGGGATTGGCAGTGCTTTTTTGCCGGCTTTGACCTGGGCTATCTGCGCCCCATGCCCGGCGACGGCGACCACTCCGCCCCTGCCAGCGCCCCCTTGAATGAGGCGGTGCTCCGCGCCGGTCGGGGCGATCAGCAGAAGGTCGACAGCCTGATCGCGGCCTACCGCGCCCTGGGCCACACCATCTGCCATCTGGACCCCCTCGACCTCAACAACACCCCGACCAATCCCTATTTGGAATTGGCGGCCTTCGGTCTGAGCGACGACGATCTTGATCGGGAATACGCCAGCGACTCCATCGCCGGCTTCCCCGATCGCACCCGCCTGCGGGACATCATCAGCTACCTGCGCCGCACCTACTGCGGCACCATCGGCGTCGAATACCAGCATATCCAGGATCGCGCAATCCGCCTGTGGCTGCGCGAACACATCGAAGCCCACGCCAATCAGCCACGCCTGAGCCGGGACGAGAAGCGTCGCATCCTGATGAAGGTCAACCAGGCCGAGACCCTGGAAACCTTCGTCCACACCAAGTTCCTTGGTCAGAAGCGCTTTTCGCTGGAAGGCGGCGAAGCCCTGATCCCCGCCCTGGACGCGATCACCGAGGCCTGCCCCGCCCTGGGCCTGAAAGAGCTGGTCATTGGCATGGCCCACCGCGGCCGGCTGAACGTGCTCTGCAATATCATGGGCAAAAGCTACGAGGAGCTGTTCACCGAATTCGAGGGCAGTTACGACATCAACCAGCTGCAGGGCGACGGCGATGTAAAATACCACCTGGGCTACAGCACCGATCAGATCACCGCCACCGGCGATAATGTACACCTGACCCTGTCGCACAACCCCAGCCACCTGGAGGCGGTGAACCCGGTGGTGCTGGGGCGCGTGCGCGCGAAGCAGCGCCAGTATCAGGACACGGCGAAACGCGGCGTGGTCGCCGCCATCCTGATGCACGGCGACGCCGCCCTTGCTGGTCAGGGCCTGGTGCTGGAGACGCTGCAGATGGCTGGCCTGGAAGGCTACACCACCGGCGGCACCATCCACATCGTCAGCAACAACCAGATTGGCTTCACCACCCTGCCGGCTGATTCGCGCTCCACCCGGCACTGCACCGATATTGCGAAAACCTTCGACGCCCCGGTCTTCCACGTCAACGGCGACGATGTCGAAGGCGTGGTCCACGTCTGCAAGCTGGCCGCCCTGTACCGCCAGACCTTCAAGAAGGATGTGTTCGTCGACATCGTCTGCTACCGCCGCTATGGCCACAACGAAAGTGACGAACCCAATTACACCCAGCCCACCATGTACGCCAAGATCGCCGAGCATCCCCGGCTGTCCAAGGTCTACACGCAGCAGTTGCTGGCGGCGGGCGAGATCCAGCCGGCCGAGGCCGAGGCGATCGCCACGATCATGAACAATCAGCTGCAGGATGCGCTGAATTCGGTGAAGGTGCGTCCGGCCAAGCTGACCCGCAAGCGCTTCGAGGGTTTGTGGTCAGGTATGACCAACCAGTACCGCCACGAGGCGATCGAGACCGGCGTCGAGGACGCCCAGCTACAGCTTATCGGCAAGGCCCTCTCGACCTGGCCCGAGGGCTTCCGCATCCATCCCAAGATCAAGCGCATGGCCGAAGAACGCGGCCGTGCGATCTCGTCCCGCGGACGGATCGAATGGGCCCTGGCCGAGATGATGGCGATCGGCTCGCTGCTGGTCGAGCCCACCCCGGTGCGCCTGTCGGGCCAGGACTGCCGCCGCGGCACCTTCAGCCAGCGGCACAGCTACTGGTACGACACCGAGACCCGTGAGCGCTGGAAACCCCTGAATCACATCACCGCAGAGCAGGCCAATTTCTGCGTCTACAATTCGCCGCTCAGCGAGGCGGGCGTATTGGGCTTCGACTACGGCTACAGCCTGGCCGAGCCTAATATGCTGATCATCTGGGAAGCCCAGTTCGGCGACTTCGTCAATGGCGCGCAAGTGATCATCGATCAGTTCCTCGCTTCCAGCGAATCGAAGTGGGGCCGGGCCAGCGGCCTGGTGATGATGCTGCCCCATGGCCAGGAGGGCGCCGGCCCCGAGCACAGCTCGGCCCGTCCCGAGCGCTTCCTGCAAAGCTGCGCCGAAGACAATATGCAGGTGGCGTACTGCTCCACCGCCGCGCAGCACTTCCATATCCTGCGCCGCCAGATGCGCCGCAGCGTGCGCAAACCGCTGATCCTGATGACGCCCAAGAGCCATCTGCGCTCCAAGCAGGCTTCCAGCGATTTCGCAGAATTCACCGGCGGCCGTTTCCACGAGATCCTGGCAGATCCGCAATTCGTCGATCCCGCGCTCAAGGCCAAGCGGGTGGTGCTGTGCACCGGCAAGGTCGCGCACGACCTGATGGACCGCCGCACCGAAGAGAAGATCACCGACGTGGCCATCGTGCGCATTGAGCAGCTCTATCCGCTGCACGAGGAGATGCTCAAGACGGTGCTGGCGCGCTTCCCCAAGGCGGAACTGTGGTGGTGCCAGGAAGAGCCCCAGAACATGGGCGCCTGGTCATTCATCGACCCGCTGCTGCGCCAGCTCACCGGCAGCACCATCCACTACGCCGGCCGCGAAGCTGCCGCCAGTCCTGCCCCCGGCAGCATGGCCTTGTTCCAGTTGGAGCAGGAACAGCTCGTCACTACCGCCTTGGGCATCCAGGCGCGGGCGCTCAGCAAGAAGCATTGATGCGTTTCAAGCGACGAGGGACAGCCCTCGCACGCGACCCTCGGCATGCGTCCCTCGAAACTCGAAACCCGTACCTCGAAACTCAACCCCCATGCACGACCTGAAGATCCCCGCCATCGGCGAGTCCGTCACCGAAGGCACCATCAGCCGCTTCCTGGTCGCCGATGGCGCCATCGTCACCGACAGTACGCCAGTCTACGAGCTGGAGACCGACAAGATCACCACCGAGGTGCAGTCCGGGGTGGCCGGCCGTATCAGCCTGAAGGCCAAGGCCGGCGACGTGTTGAAGGTCGGCTCCGTGGTGGCGGTGATCGATCCGGCGGGCGCAGCTGCGCCTGGTGCCGCTCCCGCACCGGCAGCGACTGCCGCGGCCGCGGCTCCTGCCGCCAGTAAAGCGCTCTCCCCAGCGGTGAGGCAGCTGGTCGCGGATAGCGGCGTGGATCCGGCCGCCTTGTCCGGCAGCGGTAAAGATGGTCGCGTCACCAAGGGCGATGTGCTGGCCGCCGGCAAACCCGCTGCGGCACCAGCCACCAAGCCCGCACCGGCGCCTGCCGCTCCTGCCGCTCCTGCCGCACCGACTGGCGGCACCACGCGCAAAAAGATGTCGCCCCTGCGCCAGCGCATCGCCCAGCGCCTGGTCCAGGCCCAGCACACCGCCGCGATCCTGACCACCTTCAACGAAGTGGACATGTCGGCCGCGATGGGGCTGCGCAAGCGCTTCAAAGAAGAATTCGAGAAAAAGCACGGCGTTGGCCTGGGCTTCATGAGCTTCTTCGCCATGGCCACGGTGCAGGCCCTGCGCAAATATCCGCTGGTGAACAGCCAGATCGACGGCACCGACGTGGTCACGCCCGAGGGCGTGCATTTGTCGGTGGCGGTGGGCACCGACAAGGGGCTGGTGGTGCCGGTGCTGCGCAATGTGCAGAACCTTGGCTTCGCCGACATCGAGAAGGGCATCAAGGCCCTCGCCGCCAAGGCGCGCGACGGCAAGCTGACCATCGACGACATGCAGGGCGGCACCTTCACCATCACCAATGGCGGGGTCTACGGTTCGCTGATGAGCACGCCGATCATCAACCCGCCCCAGTCCGGCATTTTGGGCATGCACACTATCAAAGAGCGTCCCGTGGTGGTGGATGGCCTGATTGTGGCCAGGCCGATGATGTACATCGCCCTCAGCTACGATCACCGCATCGTCGACGGCGCCGAGGCCGTCGGCTTCCTGGTGCGGATCAAGGAACTGATCGAGGCGCCCGAGAAGCTGGTCTTCGGGTTGTGACCTTCTGACCGTCTGGTCGGCTGTTCGGCAGACAGTTGACGACAGTTAGCTTCGCTCTTTCTCCAATCTTTCACCCATTTCCATCGTCCTCAAACGTCATGCCTTCATGACGACCGGACGACCGGACGACCGGATCATTTCTGGAGTCTCCATGCCCGACCTCATCATCATCGGAGCCGGTCCTGGCGGCTATGTCTGCGCCATCCGCGCCGCCCAGTTGGGCCTGTCAGTGGCCATCGTCGAACGGCGCGCCGATCCCAAGGGCAAGTCACGCCTGGGCGGAACCTGCTTGAATGTCGGGTGCATCCCCAGCAAGGCGCTGCTGGATACCGCGGCGAAGTTTCACGAGGCCAAGCATCAGTTCGCTGCGCACGGCATCCAGGTGGCCGCGCCGACCATCGATGTTGCGCAGATGATGAAGCGCAAGGACAGCGTGGTCGGCGGTCTGGTGGACGGCATCAGCTTCCTGATGAAAAAAAACAAGGTCACCGTGCTGGCGGGTCGCGGCGAACTGCTGGGCCCCGGCAAGGTCGCGGTCACCGCTGCCGACGGCGTCCGGACCGAGCACGACGCCAAGCACATCGTCCTGGCCATGGGCTCAGTCCCGATCCAGATCCCGCCTCTGCCCTTCGATGGCACCACCGTGGTCTCAAGCGATCAGGCCATCGCGTTCCCATCCGTGCCGGCCCACCTGCTGGTAGTCGGCGGCGGCGTCATCGGCCTAGAGCTGGGCTCGGTCTGGGCCAGCCTGGGCGCCAAGGTCACTGTGCTTGAGGCCCTCCCTCAGGTTTGCCCTTTCCTGGATGCGGATGTGGCCAAGGAGCTGACCAAGGCCTTAGGCAAACAGGGCCTCGTCTTCGAACTTGAGGTCAAGGTCACCGGCGTGGTGGTGAAGGATGGCCAAGCCACCGTCACCGGTACCGCCAAGGATGGCAGCCAGAAGACCTGGACTGGCGACAAGGTCTTGGTGGCAGTTGGCCGCCGGCCCGTGACCGAGGGCGCAGGCCTTGAGGCTGCCGGCGTCAAGCTCACCGATCGCAAGCGCGTGCAGGTCGACGCCCGCTTCCAGACCAATCTGCCCGGCGTCTATGCCATCGGCGACCTGATCGACGGCCCCATGCTAGCGCACAAGGCAGAGGAAGAGGGCGTGGCCCTGGCCGAGTCCCTGGCCGGGCACGCCATCACCCTTGACCACCACCTCATCCCCAATGTGGTCTACACCCATCCCGAAGTGGCCACCGTCGGCCTGACCGAAGCCGACGCCGCCAAGCAGGGCCTCACACTCCGCATCGGTAAATTCAGCTTCGCCGGTAATGGCCGCGCCAAAGCAGCGGGGGACACGGATGGCTTCGTGAAGATCCTGGCCGATCCCGTCACCGACCGGGTCTTGGGCGCAGCGATCATCGGCCCTCGCGCCAGCGATCTGCTCAATGAGATCGTCGCCGTCATGGCCTTCGGCGGGGCCAGCGAAGACATCGCCCGCACCTGCCACCCGCACCCGACCTTCAGCGAAGCCGTGAAGGAAGCCGCCTTGGATTGCCTGGGACGGGTACTGCATGGGTAGGGTGGGCTTGCCGTGGGGACAACCTTGAGGGTTCCTGCCCGTCACTTGCTGGGAGCGGCCTTCTCGCCAGCAGGGGCGAAGACGCTGCGCACCGCCGCGGCCTTGTCCTTGGCCTGGGTGAGGTAGTAGTCGGCGGCCCGGTCATCCCCGCCGAGGAAGAGCCAGAAGGCGGCCAGGGCGCCGGCCTCGGCGTCGCCGCCCAGGGCCAGATCAAGGGCCAGGCCTCGCTTCTCGGCGAAAGTCAGCGAGGCGATGGCGCGGGGCGGACTGGGTTTGCCCTTGGTCTCCAGCACCAGGCTGGTGCCGTCCTCAGACAGGGCGGTAATGGAGGCGTCGACTTTGGCGCCTGGGAGGTGGGCCGTGCCTTGTGCCGCCAGCACCGCTTTGAGGGCGGCGACCAGCCGACCTTCCCATTCGGCCAGCACGGTGGCATCCAGTTTGCGGACCGCGCCCGCCCGGGCGGCACGGGACTGGGCGACGGACCAGGGGACCTTGGCGCTAAGGTAGGGTCCCGGTCCGAAGTCGAGGACGTCCTGCACCACGCCGTTGCGGACGTCACGGACCTTCACCCGGTGTATCCCGTCCTTCACGAAGGAGGCCCAGTAGACCAGGAAAGAGACGGAGGCCTCCTCGCAGGTGAACAGTGGCCGGTCCTGGGGCACCGGTCCGGCCGGATAGCACAGGCCACCCAGGACCTCGGTGAAACCGCCCTTGGAAGTGGCGATGTTCAGCCCGTCGCGCTCGGTCTTCCAACCCAGGATCCACAGGGTCGCGCCCTCGTTCGTCAGATCGACCGGCGAGCCCTCGATGTTCAGGTGGCGGGCGAAGACCTGCTGGGGGTGCTCGAAATGCCAAGACCCGGAAGCGATGTCCTCAAGGAACAGGGGGCCGCAGCCGGGCGTGCTGCGCTGGAGCAGGACGCAGTGGCGCAGCACCAGGGCGTTGGGCGAGGCGTGGAGGACGGTGGCGCTGGGGTAGCCGCCATATTCCATCACCACCGCCGGATGGGTGCGTCCGGCATAGATCCACGTGGGCTGATCGGGTTGCTTGGCGATGACGGCGCCGCCGACGCCGATGATCCGCCGGACATTGCCGCGGATGACGATGGGTTCGGTCACCTGGCAGCCGCCGGTGATGTAGACGGTGGGCTTGCCGCTGTCGATGGCGGCCTGGATGGACTGGGCGCTGCCCCCGCCCCGGGCCCACTCCGCGGGCGGGTCATAGGGCACCTCGGGAGTGTCGAGGATCGGCAGGTTGAGCATCAGGCCCGGCGAGGGAAAGGCTGAGCTGCCCTTGCGGTTGCACCATTCCCCCACCTCAGAACCCAGGCCCGCCACCACCCCGGTATAGCCACTGGCCTTCACATTCCGCAAGTAGGTGGTGTGGCCACCGGTGAGCACTAGGGCCGGCCCATCGCCACCGCCGCTGCACTCGCTGTCCAACAGCACCAGCTTGCCGTTGTCGCAGACGATGGCCGGCACGCTGTTGCGGCTGCGGAAATGGCGCATGTAGACGCCCTGGTTTTTGATGTGCAACCCGGCCTTCGCCTGCCCCTCCACCGTGATGTCCTCAAGGGTGATGCCGTAAAGGAAGTCGGCGAACCTGATCCCATAGTCGAAACCCACCACCTTCACGTTCTTGAGCAGACAGGGCCCGGGCATGACCACGGTCATGTTGATGCCCATGGGTCCGGACCCGTCGCCCGAGCGGATGGTGACGTCGCGCATGGCGCCGTTGTTGGAGGCGTTGTATTCCACGGCGATGGCGCCCGGATTGCCTTTGCCGGTGTCCACCGTGCAGTTGATCAGGTAGTTCCAGTGGGCCATGTTGCCGCCGTGCTGCTGCAGGCGGGAGCAGTAGTTGAGCATGGGTTCGGGCTTGGCGGGATCCTGGAAGCCCGGGCAGCGGTCCTTGAGTTTGATGATGGTCTTGCTGCGGCTCTGGCCGTGGAAGAACATGCCCTGCCAGGGCTCCTGCTTGGCGTTCCAGCCGGTGATGCGCTTGGTGATGAGGTAGGTGCCGTTGCGCAGCCAGAGCATGCGGGAATTGGTGTAGAGGTGGCCGGCGACGGCCTTTTGCAGGGCCTCGGTATCATCGGTGACGCCGTCGCCCTTGGCACCGTAATCCTTGCACACATCCACATGGCCGAAGTCGGCGGGCGGGGTGAAGTCGTAGCCGGCCTCCTCGGCCGCCGGCTTGCCGGGCTTGGCCTCCTTGGCGTCGCCCTGGCCGGGCCTGGCCTCCTTGGCGGCCGCTGCGGCGGCCTGGCCACTGGCACGCTCAAGCTGGTCATCCAGCAGCTTCCCCGCCACGGTATCGTTCCGCCAGAGGGCATCCCGATCCTTGCGGAAGCCTGGGTCGTACTGCAGCCCCAGGTTCATGCCCAGCTGCAGACGGGCTAGGCGCACCGCCGACGGCGCCTCGCCCATCAGGCTGCTGCTGAGGCGCCACAACTCGCCGTCGGGCAAGCGCGCCCATTTGATGGGCATGACCGCGCCCCGCTCCTCCACGGTAAAGGCCTGGGCATCGGCCGCCGCCAGCACCGCGTCCATCTCCTTGCCGAAGGAGAACAACACCCGCTTGCCCGCCAGCGTACCGCTGTTGGCGACGATCCATTCCCGCACGACCTGGGAGCAGGCGGCCGGAGCAGGCAAGGCGCTGGCGGCCTCCTCGCCGATGAGCAGGGCAGAAAGGCAAGCGAGGAGGAGGCCACAGATCAAGCGCATGGAAGGCTCCCGGGCGAGGGCGGCCGCCGTCCGGCGGAGATTCCCTGCGCGGGCCGAAGCATGCCGGAATGATCGGGAATCAAAGCATGGAGATGCTGATATCTGACGGAACCAGGAGCCCGAGCGGCGGTCTTGGGTTGTGTTGCCGGCCCATCCCAGCTATCACTACCCCCGGCTGCCCCCTGCAGCCGGCACCACCCTATCCGGCACGGACCATCCATGCGCATCACCAACGCTTTCGTCCTCATGCTCGTCATCCTCACCTCCGCCAGCGCCGCCACCACCGAGCTGCCGGAGCTCCTGCCGGTCATCCCCAAGGGCGAGGACTTCACCCGCGGCGGCACACCCATCCGCTTCTGGGGTGTCAACGTCAACGCCTTCCACGACCACAAGATGATCGGCCCCGTCACCGAACGCCTGCAGGCCTTCGGTTTCAACGCCATCCGCCTGTGGTGCGGCCCCGACTACGGCACCTATACCATGGGCGACAACAGCGAGATCGATGGCGTCGACCGCCTGCGGGCCGAGCTGCGCCGCAGAGGCATCGGCATCTACATGACGCCCCTGGTGTCGCTCCACGGCATCAACCAGAGCTATGTCGAAGAGGTCGAGAAGAAGGATGTGGTCGAGGCCGGCGAAGAGGACCGCCAGGCTTGGTTGAAGGCCGTGCGGTCGCTGCACTTCACCCAGTGGAACAAGACTTTTAGCATCGTCGGCGCGGTCTACCTGGATGAACGCATGCAGGCCATCCACTTCCGCGAGGTCGGGCGCTTCCTCGATCACGTCAACCTGTACACCGGCACCCGCAACGCGGACGAGAACAACTACGTCTGCTGGGATCTCAACAACGAAGACGGCTTCCTGTGGTCGCTGGTCAGCCCGGTGCGCTGCTTCCAGGGCGGCGACGGCATCGAGAAATGGCCGCCCTACTTCCAGGCCAAGCTCCAGGCGCGTTTCAATACCTGGCTCAAGGCCCGCTATGCGGATACGGGCGCCCTCCAAAAGGCCTGGGGCGGACTCGACCAGGGCGAGGCGCTTGAACAGCAAAACATCCGCGCCGACTGGC
Organism: Planctomycetota bacterium; assembly: GCA_038213315.1. Classification (GTDB taxonomy): domain Bacteria; phylum Planctomycetota; class UBA11346; order UBA11346; family UBA11346; genus JBBQTJ01. Next base: position 1,917 of record JBBQTJ010000018.1, on the reverse strand, counting down.
GGGACGCGCAGCGCACATCCTATGGCCGCGTCCGCATCCAGGACCTCACCCAGTTCGCAGTCGAGCTGATGGACGCCTACTACGACCGCTACGAGACCTTCATCCGCAGCAAGGCCTCCGATCCCAAGCGCGGCGTGGCGGTCACGGCGATGAACCGCAACACCGAGATGGTTCCCCACCTCGCCGACTTCGCCCGCATCGACAAGGGCTCCCTGGTAAGCGCCGGCTGCTACCAGAGCGGCTCGGTCCACAGCCCGGGCGGTTCGGGCTGGAGGGAGCACCCGCGCTATCCCCTCGATCCCACCGTCTACCGTGCCTACCACGCCAAGGACATGCACTACCTGCGCCCGGTGGGCAAGCCGGTGGTGGCCTACGAGATCAACCTTATCGGCGGCTTCACCCCCTACCGCGCTGAATATCCTTGGACCATCGCCGCCGCCGCCTCGTGGCAGAATTACAGCGGCATCTTCTTCTACGGCTTCTTCAGCACGAAGACCCCCGAGGAGCTGATCCAGCGCTCGGGACGGAACGGCTTCCACCTGGAGCAGGAGGAGGTGATGGTCGCCGCCATCTCGGCGGCCGGCCAGGCCTTCATCAACTACCAGATCCCCACCGCGCCCAAGCCCACGGTGGTGAGCTTCAAGCGCCGCCTGGCCTTTGACCCGGCTATGCGCCGCTACAGCTTTGAGCCAGAGCGCCTCGGCTTCGCCGCTGGCGCCACCCCGAGCCTGACCGGCCTCAGCCCCGAGCAGGCCCAGAACCTCTTCGAGCTGATGCGCATCACCGCCTTCACCCGTGGCGTGCGCATCGCCATCGACGACAGCGCCACGAGCGACATCAGCGTCACCGGCCCCCTCGACCCGGTGCCCGCCGACGCCGTGCGCGTGCCCTGGGTGGACTGGGGCGAGAAGGACCAGCTGCTTTTCGGCACCCGCCTCGACCTCAAGAACGGCCTGAATTGGAACTGGAAGGACGGCCTGCTGGAAATCGACCGGCCCAACCTCAAGGCGGTGGTCGGTTTCCTCGAGAAGGCCTCCTACACTTGGTCGGACGGCATCACGGTCAGTGGACTCGAGGAGCCCTTCGTGGCGATCAGCCTCTCCAGCATGGACGGCGAGCCTCTCGTCCGCTCAAAGCGCATGCGCCTGTCCGCCCTCAGCCACGCCTACAACGAGGGTATGCGCACCATGATCAAGCAGGTGTCGATGGTGGCGGGCGTCGCCGACCCCTTCTGGCAGCGCTCGGTGAAGGTCACCGAGACCAAGGAGGACGGACTGACCATCGAGAACGGCAGCGGCCCCTTGGTCATCCGGCGCGTGAAGCTCGAACTGAGCCTGCCCGAACTGGCAGGACGCACCGCCACCCTGCGGGACTGGAGCCTCAACACCATCGCCCAGCGCGATGCCGCCACGGGGCTCACGCTCACCGACAAGGACGAGGTCTTCGACGTGATCCTCGAAGCCAAGCCCTAGCTAGGCTAGACGACGGTGAGGTTCCCGGCCACCACCAACGCCGTTTTCCGTGGGAGTTGGTCAGGACAGACGGCCCGATTGAAGTCAACCCAGGCAAAGCCCTGGGGAATCGGTCGACTCTCCCTGTAGAGTCCTGAAGGGGCGATTCAATTCGGCGCCTTCAGGGCTCTACAATCGTGCTCCTGTTGTCTCAGGGGGTTGCCCTGGGCTATCATGAGTCGGACCCTTGGCCCGCACGAAAAACGTAAGGAAACTAGGTTTGCAATCGACCCACACCGGCACTTTCGGCACCGGTTTAGTCAACTGATCCACTATCTGCACCCACTGGCGTCCATTTGGCGCACGCACAGGTCTCCACCCCCAGCCTTGGCCCACAACAGGTGGGGGCGGACATCCTGTCCCTAAACTAAAAAAGGTCAGGTGTACGCAGCGAAGCGGCCCTTGG
>JBBQTJ010000017.1:0-21720 GCA_038213315.1 Planctomycetota bacterium | reverse complement strand
GGTGGGGGCGGCCAGGGTGGCGGAGAGCGGCTGGCCAGTGACTTCGCTGCCAGCGGACCGCCCGCTCTGCTGGCGCTCTCGCTCTGGTGCCGTGGGACCCGACGTTGCCGCGCCGCGGTCGACGTCGCCGTCTTGGCAGGCCGTGATAGAGAGAGTGGTGACTGCCAGGGCGGCAATGAGGCCAGAGGTGCGTAGTGACAACATGATCAAGAGACTCCGTAGTGAGCGTGAGCATGATCAGTGCCAAGCAGGTCGCCGTGTTCGCTGCGGTCCTAACTGCGCATATTTTGACGTCGGGCTCCGCTTCCTTCCCTCGTGGCGGGGTTCCAGACACCCTACACCTGCGCAGCCTGCATGGCCCGACACGGTCAGTCACTGCGGATTGCAGCGCTGCACCTTGAAGCGGTGGTGGGCGGGAAGTGATGGGAAAACTGCTGTTCCTGCTCCGGATGCCATTGATCGCGACCGGCGGTCAGACCTCACATTCAACGCTCTGTACCCGGTGAATTCCATGTTTCCTGATCACCATCTGCGTTGTTCCGGGAGACTGGCGAATCTACCCTATCGACTGCGGTGGGCCATTGGCACGGCATTCGATATGAGCTCATGACCATAATCATCTGCGGAAGACGCTTCGACATGACTATCAATCCCATTCTCAATTCTGGATTCACGCATGACCGTTCCCCGGATCGCGAATCGACCCTGGACTGTGAAGAAGGACTGATCTGCGACTATCTGGATGCAGTCGACCGCCTCGACCGCGACGCGTGCGAGGTCGTGCTGCGTCAGCTGATGCCTGACCAGAGCCGCACCCATCAGGCGAACCCCCTTCTTATGTCTTCCCGCCTGGTCACCAACGCCAGCGCCTGTTCTTTCTGATTCTCCGTCCTCATCTCCCCCTACCCCCCGTGGATACCATGAAATCACCCGTCCTCCTCAGCGCCACCCTCATCGCCACCATGATGATCGGGGTTGGCTGCAACGATTCCCGCACCTCCGATTACCCCAACGCCACCCCTGAAACTGCGCGCCTGGTCGATGACGTGAAGCGCAATGCACGGGACCAGAAGGATGCCATCGACAAGTCCTATGACGAGGTCGTCCAGAATGTCGACTTCCGCGAGCGTCAGATCCACGAGCGCTACAAGGCCGACCGGGCCACCCACCAGATCGACCTTGAAAAGGAGACCGCGCTGCGCACCAACAAGCGCCGCGACGCTGAGACCAAGGCCAAGGTCGACAAGGACAAGATCGATGCCGAAACCACCACGCGCCTGGTCGACGCGCCTGCAGACCAGGTCGCGCAGATCCGGGCCGAAGCGCTCGCCAAGAAAGCCGATATCGATCGCGCCCTGGTGACCACCGTGGCTCCGTTCCAAACCGATATGGAGCGCAACGATGTGCGCATCTCCCAGCGCAAGGCTGAGCTTGACCTCAAAGAAGCCCGTGAAGTGAGCGAATTGGAAAAAGAGCGCAGCAAGGCCCGCGAGGACATGAAACTCAAGCGCATCGCTGTGGATCGTTGGACCACCGATGAGCTGGCCAAGGTCAATAAGGCCGCTCCGCAGCCCAAGATGTGAAGACGCTTTGAAGCGGCCCGCCCCTGGCTCTGCTCGCCGATGTGCGCAGAGCCAGGGGCGGTTTTTTTTGTATTGGTATTGCCTGATGACTGGCTGACTGGCGTCTGCAGAAGACGATACCCTTCGTGCGGGTGTCGCGGTCCTGACGCTGGCCTTCAGGCCCTCATGGCATGCTGAGCCACACCAGTGTGTAGACTGCCGTGAGATAGCTCCACAGCACGGTGCAGGCGACGTGTACGGCGGTATTGAAGGGCTGGCCGCGCCACAGGGCGTGGTCGTAGACGAACCATTGGCAGTACAGGCGCAGGCCCCAGAAGGCGGCGAAGCCGGGCAGCACCAAGCGCGACAGCGCGGTGGGTTCGGCCAGGGCTGCGGGTGCCAGCAACGACAGCGCGCCGATCATCACCAGTACCACGCAGATGAAGAACGTATGGACGTGGAAGATCTGCCGATTCAGCGGCGACAGCCGCGCCAGCTCCTCGGCCCACTGGAAGCGCCGGGGGAAAGTCAGATGCAACAGGGCCAGGATGATCTGCAGGGCACCGGCCAGGCGCAGATGCCACTCGGGGTTCATGGCGTCGCCCTCAGCTCGAAGCGGTGGACCCACGGCGTGAAGCGGTCGTCCCGGGCGACCTGCAGACCGGCCTGGGCGAAGGTGCGCATCCAACTGCGGCGCGAGAGGAAATGAGCGAAGCCCGGCCCATAGGCCAGCAGGTTCCAGGCGTCACGCTGGTGCTCAACCACCAGGGCCCGGCCCGACACGCCGATGATGCGGGCCACCTCGCGAAAGAGCGCCACGCGCGCGCCCTGGTCCCGGATCTCGTGCGCCGCAAAAATCATCAGCACCAGATCGGTTGCGGACCCGGGCAGTGGGATCCGGTCGACCGGGATCACCATTGCTGACTCGGCAGCCTCAGCCCGAGCCCGCCGCAGCGAGGGACTGGTCCGGCGCTGTGGATCATGAACGTCGAAGGTAATCACCTGGGCGGCGGGCAGCAGGCGGCGGACCGGCCCCGAGGCCTCGTCATGTCCGGCATGCAGAACCACGACGTGAGCCGCCGCATACCCCTTCAGCCAGCCGCCATGGGCGATGGCAGAACGGTCGTAGATGACGTGGGACACCACCAGGGACAACAGCAGCCAGCCATTGCCCAGGCTCACGGCCACCAGCATCGGCAGCGACCACCACGCGGTTGCCGGGACCATCGCCCACAGTCCGGTCAGCGCCACCGCGCCCGCATACCATGGCCAGTTATAGCGCAGGATCTTACCAACACCGGCGTACGCGGTCATGGGGCCGGGTCCGGCAGCGACTCGCACTCGCCGCGCTGCCAGCGATAGGGGATGCGTTCCATGAAGAAGGCGTTCGCCAGCCGCAGCGGTGCGGCGCTGAACGGTGGCCGTTCAAGATAGGTGCAACGCTGTACGTCGACCCGCACCGGCAGCGGCTGCCAATGCTCGCGCACCCCCTGGACGATGACCATGGTGCGCGTCGCGGCTTGGTAGCTGAACGTGAAGGGCAGCGGCCCGGCAAAGCGGCGCGCCATTTTCAGATCCGGGAAGGGCGAGCCCGCCGGTGGAGCCGTCGCCGCCTCGCCAAGGTGCGCCCGCACCGTCAGGTCCGCCTCTGCGCCGGGGGTGGTGATGCGGTAGTCCAGGGTCAACGCATCCCGCTGACCGTCGACCCGGCAGTGGCGATACCGGTAGCCGGTGAACAGGTTGCCGGCCCACACCATCGCCCGCCGATCCGTATCGCTGCGCAGAATACGCAGGCCGCGCAGCTCGCGGCCGTCCGCCCGCCGATAGCGGCTGAAGATGCGATACCCCGACAGGAAGAAATTCCGGCCCATCCAGGCGGGAAAGCCGGCAGGCCGCAGCCCCTCGGTCTGCACCAAGGCGATGGCCAAAAAGCCGCAGCCGTTGTAGGCGTCCACCCGCACACCCGGCGGCAGCAGCGGTTGCAGCAACGCTTCGGGATAGGCGAAGGTCAGTACCAGCGAGTGGCGGAAGAACGCCTGCACTGGGAAGGGATGGCGTTGCAGGCGGGCGAACATCAGGGCTGCCGACGCCGGGTCTGCACCGCCAGATACCAGCCCAGGGTCAGGAAGACGGCATTGGCGCACACCATCCCGACCGGGCTCAGCAGATGCTCTTTGGCCAGGGTGATCTCCAGGGCGTTCATGGCCACGATGACCATGGTCTGGGCCATGGCGCACGCCACCGGCCAGCGACGGCTGAGGATCCACAGCGCCATCCCCACCTCGGCCACCCCGATGAGCACCGTCGCCGGACCGGCCCAGCCCGGTCCGATCACCGCCGCCACAATGGTTTCATGCCGAGGCAGCAGGTGCAGCACCTTGAACACCAGTCCAAACAGGAGCCACACCGAGGCCGTGCCGATACGGATGGCGAGCAGCATGCAGGCGTGAGCGTAGTCCGGCCAACCCTGCTGTCACGCCCGGCCGGTGGCCTGCCGTGATCGACGTTCAGGGTACCTGAGCGATGCCGCACGCTCGCCCCGGGGCGTCAGCACGCGATCAGTCGAACGGAAGGTCTCGGCATAGTGACCGCCCTCGGGATGGGGACGCAGGGCGAGAATGTCGATCAGCGTGGCGACGCGGCCGTGGGTCATGCGCGCAGGGTGTGGCGTTCGGTCGTGAAAAAAAACCGTCAAGGCCTCAGCGCGTCAGATCGCGACGGCGCAGTTCGGACAGCTGGACCTTCTGGGAGGGGAGCCACCGGACGCCCACCCGCGCGTTGCCGGGCGATGCGCCACCACTGCCAGCACCACAGGATCCCGATGGCGATGGGGATGAGCCAGGCCATCGACTCGGAGCCGATCAGCCCCAACGCGCCAGCCACGCCCAGGGCGATGAAACCCGGCCCAAGCAGCACCGCCACCACGGTGAACCAGGCAAAGACCAGCCGCCCCCATACGCTGCGCCGCAGGATCAGGTCGCCAGGGATGCGCCTGGCCGCGATACGCTTCAGCCACCACCCCAGCAGCAGAATGACGAAGGGGCCCACCGTACTCAGCATGAGGATGAGCATCAGCGTGGTCATGGGCGAGCGCGAACCGACCCGGCGCAGCCCGTCGCTGGACACGGTCAGTACTGACCTATATCTGGCCGCGTGCTGCCGCCCCTCGCCATCCGGACCCATTTCTCGACCTGGGAGGGCAGCGCCGGGCCGGGGGCCTGGGGCGAGGTGTTGGCGCCGGCGGGCGGGGCGGACTGGCGGGTGTTGCTGGCGGATCGGGATGACCTGCGCGCGCTGCCGGCGGTGCTGCGGGCCTGGGGGCCGGGGCATGTAGCGGTGGGGGCGACCCTGGGCCTGGGGACGGGAGCCGACGGGGATGCGCTGGTGGCGGCGCCCGACGCGGTGGGCTACCGGCAGCTCTGCCAACTGCTGTCCTGGCACCACGAACAACCTCTCGCCTTCCGCGCCTGGCTCGCAGGCGATCGGGATCTGCCCCTCGACCTGTCGGCCTTGACCGTGCTGCTGCGCGATGAAGCGGCCGCCGAGCGCGTGCGAGCGGGCGGCGCGCAGGCGTGGTGGCATGCGCAGGATGCGGACGAGCCGGGGCGAGCGGATCTGGAGCCGCTCTGGTTGCCGGTGGTGGTCCATCGGGATGAGCGCGACCTGGCCGGCGAGACGGTGCGGCGAGCCTTGGGCCGGCCCGGGGCGACCACCGGCGGGCCGACCCTGCGCGCGTTGTTGGCCGCGCCGCCCACCAGCGGGCCAGCGGTTGAGCGCGGACGTGCGCTGCTGGCGCGCTGCACCTATGTGCCCGACGGCACGCTGCACCTGCCGCCGTCACGGCATGCGGATGCGACGGGCGAACTGCGCCTGCGGGCCGAGGCCGGCGCCCGGCGGCGCTATGGCCGGATCGAGGCGCCGGTGCGCGCCCGGTTGGAACGCGAACTGGTGGTGATCGCCGCCAAAGGTTTTTGCGGCTACCTGCTGACGGTGGCAGACCTGGCGGCGGGGCGGCGCACCTGCGGACGCGGCAGCGGCGCGTCGTCGCTGGTGGTCTACTGCCTGGGCCTGACCAATGTGGACCCGGTCAGGTACCAACTGCTATTCGAGCGCTTCCTCAATCCTGCGCGCACCGATCCGCCGGACCTGGACATCGACTTCCCCTGGGATGAGCGCGATGCGGTGCTGGCCGAGGCGCTGCGCGTGTACGGCCGCGCGCACGTGGCGATGGTGGCCACGCACCAGCACCTGCACGGCCGCGGTGCGCTGCGCGCTGTAGCCCGCGCCCATGGCCGCGACCGTGCCGCCACCACCGCGGTGCGCGCTCAGCTCACCGGTCGCTCGCGCTATGGCGCGGCGGTGCAGCTCGACGCCGACTGGGCCGAGTTGATCGTCAGTGCCGAGGCCCTGGTCGGGACGCCGCACCACGTGGGCCTGCATTGCGGCGGGGTGATCATCACCCCCGGACCGATCCGCGATCTGGTGCCGGTGCATCCCGCCGCCAAGCACATCGTAGTCGAGGGCGGCCGCAGCGAGCCGGTGCCAGCCATCGCCTGGGAAAAAGACGGCGCCGAGGCCCTGGGCCTGGTCAAGATCGACCTGCTGGGGAACCGCTCGCTGGCGGTGGTACGCGACGCCCTGGCCGACCTGGCCGAGGACGGCATCACCATCGACGAGGCCCGCTGGCGCCCCGCCGACGATCCCGCCACCCGCCGCCTGGTGGCCAGCGGCGCGACCATGGGCTGCTTCTACATCGAGTCGCCGGCGATGCGGCAATTGCAGGCCAAGGCCGGCACCGGCGAATTCGACGCCCTGGTGGTGCACAGCTCGATCATCCGGCCCGCCGCCAGCCGCTGGATCGCCGACTACCTGGAGCGCCTGCACCACGTCCGCGCGACCAAGCAGCACGATCCCGCCTGGTACCCGCATCCGGCGTTGCGCACGCTGCTCTCGGAATCCTTCGGCATCCTCAGCTATCAAGAGGACGTGATGATGGCGGCGATCGAGTTGGCCGGCTTCGACGACCGCGAGGCCAACGCCCTGCGCAAAGTTCTGGGCCAGTGGGACACGGGCACGCGCCTCACGCAATTCGCCGAGCGCTTCCGCGCCGGGGCGCAGGCGCGGGGCGTGACCGACGCGGTGATCGCGCAGGTGTGGGGCAACATCGCCTCCTTCGCCGGCTACTCGTTCTGCAAGGCACACTCCGCCAGCTACGCCATGCTCAGCTTCCAGTGCGCTTACCTGAAGGCGCACCATCCCGCGTATTTCCTCGCCCGGGTGATCGCCAACGAAGGCGGCTTCTATGGCCCCGCCAATTATCTTGAGGAAGCCCGGCGCCTCGGGCTGACGTTCCGCGGACCGTGCGTGGTGGGCAGCCGCTGGCTGACCGTGCGCGATTCCCCCACCGCGATCCGCTGCGGCCTGCACCTGGTACCCGGCCTGCCCCGCGGCACCGCCGAACGCCTGCTGCGCGAGCGCGAGCGCGCGCCCTTCAACGGCGTGGCGGATCTGCGCCGACGCAGCGGCCTGACCGCGACGCTGCTGCTGACCCTGGCCCGGGCCGGCGCTTTGGATGCCCTGCGGCCAGGGCTGGATCGTCACCGCCTGGCCTGGCTAGCGACGGCGGTGGGTCGCGACATCCCCGTGATGCGCGTCGAGGACGACGACGGCGTCATGCAACGCACCGTGCCTCTGGCCCCCGACGAGGACCCGGCGGTCCCCGACCTGCCGGTGCCCACCGCGCGCCAAGCAGCCTGGGTACGGTGGCGCACCCTCGGTTTTCTACCCGAAGGCCATCCCCTGTGGTTCTGCGACCTGCCCGCCCGGCGCCTGCGCTGCCGCGACGTCACCGCGGCCCTGGCCGGCTCGCGGGTGGTGATCTTCGCCTGGCCGATCACCCGCAAGCAGGTCGAGGCCAAAGCCGCGCACCGCCCGGGGGAGGCACCGCCCCCGCCCGCCGCCATGGCTTTTGTCACCCTGGAAGACGAGACCGGCCTGATCGAAACGGTGTGGTTTCCCGCTGTTTATCGCGCCTGCGGTCCCTTACTGGAACGCAACGGACCCTTACGACTGGAAGGGTTGGTCGAGACCGACTGGGGCGTGGCGACGCTCACCGTCCTGCGCGCCGAACCCGTCGATCCCCATGGGTAAGTCCCTCCGGCGCTAGCGGCCCATCTGCGGCGTTGGTCGTCGGTCGAGTGGCGCTGCCACACTCCCTTCTCCCGCCTTGCAGCTGGACCACTAGCGCCGGAGGGAAACAGGTGGTTTGGTGGACGCGGGTATTTGACCGCCTGCCATTGCGCTGTGCGCGCGGCATGGAGCTGTGGGACAGACCGCTGATGCGTCGCGCGCGGCGCAAGCTATGGTGGGGGCCGGCGTCACCTGCTAACGAACCCCTGGATCACCACATGCTTGTCCGTGCCCTGATCCTGACCGTATTGCTGATCGCCGCCTTGGGCGCCGTCGAGGGCGATTACCTGGAGCCGAATCCTCGCATCGACATGCTGACCTTCATCGCCAATGCTCAGAGTGCCAAGGATGTCCGCGCGCGCTCGCGGTTGTCCGAGGCGCGCTTCCTGGAATTGGCCGCGAAACCGGGGGCGATCGTCCTGGATGCCCGCAGCGCGGACAAGTACGCCATGCTGCACATCAAGGGCGCGATCAATCTGCCGTTCTCGGACATCAGCGAGCCCGCCCTGGCCAAGCTGCTGCCGGACAAGAACCAGATGATCCTCATCTACTGCAACAATAACTTCAACGGCGCCCCCGAGGCCTTCGCCTCCAAACGTGCCCCCGCCTCGCTGAACCTGGCGACCTACACCGTGCTGCACGGCTACGGCTACACCAACCTGGGCGAACTCGGACCGCTGCTGGACGTGAAAACCACCACCATCCCACTGGTGGGCGAAGTTCGCTGACGGACCGGAGCCAGACGGGATTCGAGGTCCCTCGCCAAACGATCTGTTCCCTCCGACGAGAATGGCCCAGCTACAACGCTGCAAATAAACAGCCCACTGCCTGTAATACTTCTTACCAAACAACCTGTTTCCCTCCGGCGAGAGTGGCTCATATGCAAGGCGGGAGGAGGGAGTGTGGCAGTGCCACTCGACCGACGACCAACGCCGCAGATGGGCCGCTATCGCCGGAGGGACACTCAGCGGCCAACTGCCCACGGTAGGTCGAGCATTGCGCGCCAGGCAGCTTGAATCTGGCGCGCGCGCGGGTGGTCGAGGTCGGCGAAGGGGCGGAAGCGGTTCAGCGTGCCGGCGTCGACTGGGCCGGTGCCAACCAGCACATTGTCGGTGCGCTGCGCCGTGCCGTCGGACATGTCCAAAGTAGTGGCGGCGACGCGGGGGAGCAGGCCGCAGGCCAAGAGCGCTTGGGTGACGCGCGTGACCTGGGCGCCATCGCCGTCATCGACCGCATTGATCCATACGCCGCCCGGCAGTTGGGCCAGGGCGAGCAGCAGATGATCGGGGACGTACACCTGCGCGTCGCCGGCGAAGGCGTCCAGCAGGGCAAAATCGAAATGCCGCTGCGGCTGACCGTGGGCCAGATCGTCGATGCCCGCGGTGACAACCACGCAGTGGCCGGCGTCGACATGGGCGGCGAGCAGCGGGAAATGCGCCAGGGCCATGGCCGTCACCGTCGGGTCGGCCTCGGCGACGGTAATGCGCATGGCGGGAAAATGGTGCAGCAGGGCGCTCACCCCGGCGCCGGAACCCAGGCCCGCCATCAGTACCCGGGCCGTCGGCCGATGCACCGCCGGCACCAGCCAGCCCAGCACGTAGGACGCATCCGGCACCGGACCGGGCCGCACCGCGCGCCCCTGCACCCAGCCCGGGGGATCAAGATAGCAGGCTCCCTGGCAGAGCTCGCCGCACCACAATTCCCGGCTGGTGGCGGTATCGATGACGCTGAGCGGACCGAAGCGGCCACTGGCGGCCGCGATGATCGCGGGGGCGGCAGGGACAGCGGTCGCGAGGTCGAGGGAAATTTCAGGGCCGGGGCGCATCGGAGCGGCACCCTAGGGACCACCGCCCGGCTTGTCGACCACCATGCGGGCAAGACCACGTGATCCGCAGAGCTACGCGGCAGACGACCAACACCGCAGGCAAAGCTCAGACCGCGACGGCGCTCCGCTGGTGGAAGCGCAAGGCGGTCAGCAGCACCGATTGCTCCATGCCCCCCAGCTGGGCAAGGTGCAGGGCCAGCGTGACGACGTCGCGCATGCCGCTCAGGCCCGGGTGGCGGGACAAGTGCACGGCCGCCGCTTCCATCACCTGGTGGCCGAAGGTGAACGCGTCGACTTCGGGGGTGACGGTCTGCTGGATCAGCGCATGCCAGCCAGCTGGCAGCAGGGCCACGCGGGTCGCCGGACCCAGGCGGGCGCGGTCGGCGGCCAGGGCGGGCAGGGCCTCGACCTCGACCTCGGCATGACGTTCGGCATGAGCCTGCAGACCCAGCACCAGACCCATGGCCAGACGACCCAGCGCAGCGCGGGCAGCAGTGATGGTGGAAGTGGCAGCGAAGTGCATGGCGGACTCCAGTGAACGAGAGGACGCCAAGGCCATGCCAAATCTTCACAAAGCGGCCGCCCGTACTTTCCTTGCCGGCTCGATTCAGCGACGCTTTCCCATGCCTCGCCATGACTTGCATCGACAATTCCAGGCCGTTCGAGCACGCGGATCCGCCCCGCGATGGGCGCTGCACCATGGCCTGCGGCAGGGCGTGACGCAATTTTCGACGCCGCGGCCCGTCGCAACCCGCATAGGTGGAAATGGATCCCATCATGGCGTTGCTGGCTGGTCATGGCTAATTCGCACGAGGACGACCCTGGCACTAGGCAGGACAGAGAGACTGCTGATGAGGCGAGCTGGAGTTCGCCTCTCCGAGGAATTCACTCGGAAATTGCCTGCGATGCTGGTCCCACATGTGGTGTCCCGCAGCCACGCCAGAGCCCTCGCTGGCCATGGTCGGGAGAGGCAGCTCCAGTTCATCTAGGAGCCTGTCGGAGATAGACGACCAAGCCAGGCGACGTGTCGGCCTATCTCCGACAGACTCCGAGGAGCCTCGCTGGCCGCGACCTCCGGCCACCCTGGGTATCTACCGCGCCCTCAACCGCCCGCCGCCCGCCAGGCCGTCGGGCTGATGCCGACTCGCTGGGTGAACAGGCGGGTGAAGTTGAAAGGGTTGTCGGCGTAGCCACAGCGCGCGGCCACCTCCTGCACGCTGTAGCCGCCGGCGCGCAGCAGGCGCTTGGCCTCGGCCAGGCGCAGGCTGATCTGATAGGCCTTCACGCTGGTGCCATAGACGCGCCGGAAGAGGGTCTGGAAGCGGGATTGGCTCAGGCCGGCCAGGCGCGCCAGGCCGGCGACGGTAAGCGGCTTCAGGAAGTGGTACTCCAGGTATCCAACCGCCGGCGCCAGGCGGCGGCGGTCGGCCGCGTAGAGATCGGCCACCGGTTCCGGTAAGCGGGCGAGCAGCGCATAGACCAGGGCGCAACCACGCAGGCGCCCGGCGCCGCTGGCCTGGGCGATGACCTCGCCGGCGCCGGGGAAATCGGCGGCAGGAAATGCCATTAGGCGCACGCAGGCGGCGATGCGCGCGGCCAGGGATTCGTCTTGCACGGTGAAGTGGCACCAGTCGAGGATGAAGTCGCGGTCGCAGGCGTTGATCTGCCGGCAGCCGCCGGGGACCAGATAGATGCTGCCGGGGCGCAACTCGGTCCAGCGCGGCGTTTCGCCCGGCCAGACCACGGCGTAGCGGGCGCGACCAGACGCTAGGCAGTAGAGCTTGCTCCACGGCTCGTGAGGGACGTCATTATTCCAGCGTGCCACCGTGCAGTGGGTGCGGGCCCCGGACCAGAAGCGGATGTCCATAGGCGGAAAGGATAGGCCCAGTGGTGTCCAGGCCATGGTCAGTCCAGAGGGCGAATGGTAGAGTGCCACCATGGAACAGCCCATGCACCCGGACGTCATCTGGCACACGCCCTCCACCGACGAGCACGGCTCCATGCCCCTCGGCAATGGGGAGGTGGGGGTCAACCTCTGGACCGAGCACGGCCGCGACCTCTGCGCCTATGTCACGCGCACCGACGCCTGGGACGAGAACCAGCGCCTGTGCAAGTTGGCTCGCCTGCGCATCCGCCTGCCCGCGGGCAGCTTCGCCGCGGACGCGCCATTTGTGCAGCGGCTCGATCTCGCCTGCGCGACCGTACGCATCCGCACCGGTGATTTCAGCATCGACGCCTGGGTTGATGCCGCGCATCCCGTGCTGCGTCTCGCCATCTCTGGCCGGGAAGCCTTCCCCATCGCGGTGAGTGTCGAGCTGTGGCGCTGCGCGCGCACCATCCGTGACAACGACGAAATATTCGCCTTCGCCCGGCACGAGGCGCCCTTCGAAACAGTGAGTGAGCATGCCGACGACATCCTCACCCCCGCTGGCGCAGCCATCGCCTGGTGCCATCACAACCGCGAATCCATGTGGGCGAACAACCTGGAACTCCAGCACCTCGGTGACTGGGCCCGCACGCACGCCGACGAAGACCCCCTCCTGCACCGCACCTTTGGCGCCCTGGTGGATGGCGAGGGTCTGATCCGCAGCGGCCCGCTGGCGCTCAGCGGTGCAGGCCACACGCGCTACACCGTGGCGCTGTCCAGTGCCTGCGTGCGCTGCGACCACGCCGCCGACCTGCTCCCAATCATGGAGCGCCAGCACGCCGCCCTACCCACCTACGCCGCCGCCGAGGCGCCCCACGTCGCATGGTGGCAGGCCTTCTGGACGCGCAGCTGGATCCGCGTCAGCGGCGACGCCGCGGCCGAGGCGGTGAGCCGTGGCTACGCCTTGCAGCGCTACCTCTTTGCCTGCGCCGGCCGTGGCCGCTATCCGATCAAGTTCAACGGCTCGCTGTTCACGGTGAGCGGCATCAGCGACGGCTTCGTCTCGCCGGACGGCACGAAACAGCGCCGTGATTGGGGCCCCGACTGGCGGCGCTGGGGCGGCTGTTACTGGTTCCAGAACACCCGTCTCGCCTACTGGCCGATGATCATGAGCGGCGATACCGAGATGGCCGAGCCACTCTTTCGCATGTACCAAGACTGCCTGCCCCTGGCCCGGGCCCGCACCGCCGCCCACCACGGCACGCCCGGCGTGGTCATGCCCGAGACCATCACCATCTGGGGCACCTGGGGCAATGTCGACTACGGCTATCCGGACGATCGCGCCGCTTGGTTGGCGGGAAAGCCACGACGCGGCGACTACCATCCGCCCAGCGGCCCCGATGACCGTCACGCCATCTGCGGCTACCTACGCCGGCATTTCTCCGGCGCCCTCGAACTGGTTGCTCTCGGGCTCGACCTCTACGCCACCAGCGGCGACCAAGCCTTCCTCAGCGATCGAGTGCTGCCCCTGGCCCGCGAGTACCTCGCCTTCTACCGCGCCTACTACCAGCGCCGCGGTCCCGACGGCAAGCTGCTGCTCTGGCCGAGTCAGAGTCTTGAGACCTGGCAGGACACCACCGATCCCCTGCCCGAGATCGCCGCCCTGCGCTGGGTCATCGGCGGACTCCTCGCCCTGCCGGCGGGCACGCTCGGCGCCGCCGAGAGCGCTGACTGGAGCGTCTGGCTGGCGGAGTTGCCAGAGCTGCCCACGCGCCTGCACGGCGAGCCCTTTCTGATTCCGGCCAAGTCCTACGACCTCAACCTCAACTGCGAAAACCCCGAGCTCTACGCCGTCTTTCCCTTCCGCTTCTACGGCGTGGGCAAGCCCGGCCTGGACGTGGGCCGCGCCACCTGGAAGCGCCGTCTCAACCAGCAGTCCGCCGAAAGCTGGATCAAGGGCGGTTGGTTCCAGGACCCGATCCAGGCAGCCATGCTCGGCCTGGGCCAAGAGGCGAAGCGTCTAGTCACGCTCAATGCCACCACCAGCGACACCGGCAGCCGCTTCCCCGCCTTCTGGGGCCCCAACTTCGACTGGGTCCCCGACCAGGACCACGGCGGCGTGCTCATGCTCGCCCTCCAGCGCATGGTCATGCAAGCCGAAGCCGGCCGCATCGACCTGCTGCCCGCCTGGCCCGCCGGCTGGAATGTGGATTTCCGTCTGCACGCACCGGGACAACGCGTGGTCTCGGGGGAGTTTAGTGAGGGAGCGTGGCAGCGTCTGGAGATCAGTGGCGAGGCTGACCAAGTGGTGGAACGACACGCGCCGCAGTCGCCTTGAAACACGGCGTTGTCTATCCGGGATCGCCGGTGTCCCGCCGGCTCTCAGGCAGCGCTGTCCGTCCGGGATCGCCGGCGTCTCGCCGGCTCTCGGGCAGCCGGGATCGCCGGCGTCTCGCCGGTTCCTGGTGGCACCGCCTTGAGCCGGTCACCGGCATGCGACCTCTGCTCATCGCCGGTGGACTGCTGGGCCTACCGCTGGCGGTGATGATATTCCGTACCGCTGATCTGCGACGTGTTCTGTGATCCTGGGTTGACGCCCACCGCCAGCAGCGACCTCAAACTGTAGGCTTGCGGTGGCCGCCCATCCCGATGAGGGACCGCAACCGACGCCCAGTGTCCTGCGTCGGCGGCGCGCTGTCCGTCTGACCCCGCTCCGCTTCACTTCCCCGCAAACAACGCCGCGACGGTGCTGTAACCCGGGACTTTGTCGACCGGCAGGTTCTTCATCAAAGCGTCGGCGATGCCCGGGGTGCCCAGGATCTGCTGCAACATGTCGGCGCCGGGGATGCCCTTGAAGCGCTCGCCCAGGTTGAGTCCACCCGAGGAGAGCTTGCTCATCAGGCCATCGCTGCTGGCGGGTTTGCCGCCGAGGAGGGACTGCACGTCTGCGCCCAGACCAGCGGCATCGGTGGCCTGAGCCTGGGCAGCTTGAGCCTTGGTCTTGGCGCTGGCCGGGGCGAAGGGCAGCTCGGCGGCCGTCTTGGTGCTATCCCGCACCAGGGCCGTGGCAGTGCCCAGCTTGTCGGTCAGAGCCTTGCAGTGCTCCAGCACAGTCTTGTTGGCCGCCGGTACGGCCACGGCCACCGCAGTGGCGGGCACGGGCGGCATCACGTCGACCGCAAAGGCAGCACCGGTGCACAGGAGCAGGACGACGGCCAGGAGGTTGTTCATGGTCGCGGATGCTGGCCATGGCGAGGGTGAGTCGAGCAGCAAGCCAGACCAAAAGAAAAGCCCCGCAGCCAGATGACTGCGGGGCTTATGGTGCCCGGGACAGGACTCGAACCTGCACGTCTTTAAGGGACACTAGGACCTGAACCTAGCGCGTCTGCCAATTCCGCCACCCGGGCGAGTTACGGGAGGACGGAAAATAGCGGAGGTGCCCCCGAGCGCAAGATGCCAGTTAATGCCTTGGCCGTGCCCGCAGCGGGATTGGCGATTGCTTATTCTGGGCCCAGCGCGGACCGTCCCGGCCCGATGCGCCTCGATCCCCCAGACGCTCTGATGTACTGGCTGGTGCGCGGCTGGATGACCGGCTGGCGCTATCGCATCCGTGGGGTCGAGCAGCTGCGCGCGGCGGTGGCGATGAGCGACAGCGGTGCGGTGGTGGGTGCCACGTGGCATCAGAGCCTGGCGGCGATCTTCGGGCCGCACGGCCCGCTTCATCCGGTGGTGCTGACCAGCCGCAGTCGTGATGGCACCATCATGGACCGCCTGCTGCACCGCTTCGGTTACCAGACCGTGCGCGGGTCCAGCCATCGTGGCGCGATCGGCGCCGCCAAGGGTTTGAACCAGCACCTCCGCCACGGCGCCATGGTCGCCCTGACGGTCGACGGGCCGACCGGTCCGTTCAAGGTGCCCAAGGACGGCGCCCTGGCCCTGGCCCAGCGCCTGCGCCTGCCGCTGGTGCCGGTGGCGGCGCGGGCCTCCCACGAACTGGTCTTCAAGCGCAGCTGGGACCGCTTCCGCCTGCCGTTGCCGCTCTGCACCATCCATCTGGAATATGGCGAGCCCTGGTTGCCCGGGCCCGATCTTGAGGTCGAGCGGCGGCGCCTGGCCCTAGCCTTGCATGCTCTGGAAGCCGCGGTGTCGCTGCGGGCCGGGCACACCGACCAGTGGCCGCGTCCGCAGGACACCAGCTGGCTGGCGTGACGGAGGATGGTCAGGCCGCGATCCGGCCGTGGATGTCACTAGACTCTGTGCTCGTAGCCCGTCCACGGCATGGGCACCACCTGGCCGTGGCGGTCTTCGCAGAAGGCGCCTAGCTGTGGCAGCAGCATGCCCACCCGCGCCAAGGCGGTGGGAAATGGCCAGCGTACCTGCAGGTCGGGCCAGGCGGCGGCATCCACGGCGAGCAGCAGTTCGAAATCCTCGCCATCGCAGCAGGCGGCCCGCACGGTGTCGGACATGTCCGGCACGTCGGGATGCACCGGCACTTCCGCAGGTAGCAGCAGACAGCCGCAGGAACTCGCCGCCGCCAGACGCGGTGCGTCCATCGCGAGGCCATCGCTGAGGTCCATCAAAGCGTGCACCGCCGGTTGATCCGCCAGCCAGTGGGCCATGTCAAAACGCGGCTCGGGTCGCAGATGCCGACCCGAGGCAAGGCTGCCGCCCAAAGGTCCGGTCACCGCCAGCAGGTCGCCGAACTGGCCACCGCTGCGCGTCAGGAAACGCGCCGCGGCCCGCTCGCCCCACACCGTCATGGTGATGGTCAGGCGGTCGCCCGCCGTGGTGTCGCCGCCCAGCAGCGGGCAGCCATGACGTTCCAACTCGGTGATCAGGCCCTCCATCACCGCCGCCGCGTCCCAGCCGGCCGCCACGGTGATGGCGCAGACCGCGCCCACCGGCCTGGCCGCCATGGCCGCCAGATCCGACAGGGCTGCCGCCGCCGCCTTGCGGCCCACCAGTCCAGGTGGAGTCCCGCTCAGAAAATGCCGGCCTTCGACCACCGTGTCGGTGGACAAGCAGGTCGGCCCACCTGGCGTCCAGGTGCAGCAGTCGTCGCCAATGCCCAGCATCCCCTCGGGATCATGGACGCGGGCGCGCAGGCCGCGGATGAGTTCGTTCTCGCGCACCGGCCGCGCTCAGGCCGCGAGCTGGCGCTTGCGGGTCGCGATGGCCTCGCGCAGCTCGGCGCAGCGCGCCTCGAACTCGGCGATGCGTGCCGGGGCCGACGGATAGACAGGATGGTACAGCTCATTCAGCGTGCTCATGGTCGCGCGCAGATCGTCAGCAAGGGATTGGAGAAGTGGGTCCATGGGGCCTTTTGACAGCCGTCGTCGCGGGGTCGCGGGGTCGAATGACACCGCCATATGTGGCCATAACGCTATCCACGCAGGACCACCCGCAAGACGTACTGCGCATTGGCCCGACGCTTGGAAGACCCCGCGATGGATTGGAGCAGTGTGGACCTTTGACAGCCGTCGCGGGGTCGCGGGGTCAACGACGGACAGCCTGGATGGCCACTGCTTGGAAGCCAGCGAGACCCTGCACGTTTCGGGCTGTTGTCGGCTGTCGGATTTTTGCTGTCGACCTCGCGACTTCGCGACCCCGCGACGGCTGTTTAATAAGGAAACGGCTGCGCCTCACCCTCCGCCAACGTCAGGATCTCCACCCCGCGTTCGGTGACGACGATGGTGTGTTCGAACTGGGCACTGCGCTTCAGATCGGCGGTGACGGCGGTCCATTGGTCATCCCACACCACGTGACGTTCGGTGCCCTCGTTGATCATCGGTTCGACCGTGAAGGTCATGCCGGGGATCAGCTCCTGGGTCGCGGTGGGTTCATAATAGTGCGGCATCTGCGGGTCTTGATGGAACTGCTCGCCGATGCCGTGGCCGACGAAGGCGCGCACCACGCCATAGTCGTGGGCTTCGGCCAACTGCTGGATGGCCCGGCCGATGTCCCGCAGCTTGGCCCCGGGCCGCACCGCGCCGATGCCGGCGTACATGCTGTCGCGGGTGATCGCCACCAGCCGGCGGCCCGCCTCGTCAACGTTGCCGACCAGGGCGGTGGCACTGCAATCGCCGTGCATGCCGTCCAGATAGATGGTGACGTCCACATTGACGATATCGCCGTCCAGCAGGGCCCGGTCGTCGGGGATGCCGTGGCAGATGATCTCGTTGACCGAGGTGCAGCACGACTTGGGGAAGTGGTGATAGTTGAGCGTCGAGGGAAAACCGCCGCGGCGGATGTAGCCCTCGTGGGCGATGCGGTCGATTTCGTCGGTGGTGATGCCCGGTCGGACCGCGGCTATGCATTCATCCAAGACCTCGCGTGCCGCCCGGCAGGCCTTGCGCAGCCGCAGCAATTGTTCGGCATTCTTACAATTGGTGCGGTGCCGTGGCGCCAGCGGCTTGCCGTTCTCGGCGTAGTCCGGTCGGACGATGCCCGCGGGCACCGTCCGCCGCGGCGACTGCTTGCCCGGGTGCACCGGCTGGAAACCCGCGCGCGGCGTCACCACCGGGGCATCCGTCCCGCGAATCTTGCGCAACAGGTCGATGGGACCGTGGCAACGCTTGTACTTTTTGCCACTGCCGCAGGAGCAGGGATCATTGGGTCCGGTGCGCATTGCGCGCACAGTAGGACGCTTGAGCGGGGGGCAATGGAGGGTGGGGAGGCAGATGGGACAGCCGTCGCGGAGTCGCGGGGTCGCGGGGTCGCGGGGTCGCGGGGTCGACAGCAAACAACCGACAGCCGACGTCAACTCGAAACGCACAGGGTCTCGCTGGCGTCCACGCCATGGCTGTCGAGGCTGTCCTTCGTCGACCCCGCGACCCCGCGACCTCGCGACCCCGCGACGGCTGTCTTCGTTCCCGTCCCTCCGCACTAAAATAAATCCATGCTCGCCTCCATCTCAACCCCTGATGCTCCTGCGGCCATCGGCCCCTATTCCCAGGCGGTACGCCACGGCGGCTTGCTGTGGTGTTCTGGGCAACTGGGGCTGAATCCCACCAGCGGGGCGTTGATATCCGAGGCGACGGCGGCCCAGGCGGCCCAGGCGCTGCGCAATCTTGACGCCATCTGCCGCGAAGCCGGCACCAGCTTGGCCAAGGCGATCCGCTGCACCGTCTATCTGACCGACCTAGCGGACTTCCCCGCGGTCAATCAGGTCTACGCCGGCTGCTTCGAAGCCCCCTTCCCCGCCCGCGCCACCGTCCAGGTCGCCGCCCTGCCTAAAGGCGGGAAAGTTGAGATTGATGCGGTGGTGGAACTGTGAACCGGGTTATGGTGGGTGGGGTATGGGGTATGGTGAGCAGCCGGGGATGACAGCCGGCGCTTCACCTTGACCCGTTTGGATGCACCCTGCGGGTCGGCTCAATGTCGTCACAATAACCAACAAAAACGCGCCCAATAGCGGGCCATGGGGGAGGTAGGCGAGGAGCTAGACCTGGATGACGGGGGCTGGCTGAACGTCAGGGGACCAGGGCGATTCGCCTACCGACGGAGCGAACTCGACCTTGGACACCCGTCTGCCGCTTCGGCATCACCACGCTGACTTCTAGCTGTCCACCAACCGCTTCGATGTACTTGCGGATGTTGCTCAGCTTCACGTCCGGCCGGTGCTCCATCCGCGACAGACTAGCTTGGGTCACGCCCATGCGCTGGGCGACCTGTTCCTGAGTGAGGCCCGCTGCCTCTCTGACCTGCTGGAGGCGGATCGCGGTGATCCTCTGGCGAGCACCCTCAGCAATGGCGATGCGCTCGGCCACAGGCAACTTCTTGATGTAGGTGTCGAGCGTCTTCATGACTTCTTTCCTTGGCGTTCTCGCGCCTGTTCCTTGGCCACCTGAACGAGGTGACGGTCGTAGAGGGCATCGGCCTGCTTGGTGAGCGCCTTGTAGAACCGCCCTTCATCCTGGCCGACCTTGTCACCCCCGAGGAGCAGGATGGCCCGCTGTTTGGGGTCGAAGGCAAAGAGCGTCCGGTACTGATGCCCGGCGTGGCGTGAGCGCAGTTCCTTCCTGTTGGGGTGCCTCGACCCCTTCATGGTGTCGACATGCGGCCGCCCAAGCTCCTGCAAGATGCTGGCATCTTGCAAGATGCGAACGCGGTCGGCCGAAGGCAGGCTGTCGAGCCAGCCCTGACACTCGGGCATGAGAAGCACGGTCCACGTCACGGCGTCTATCTATACACTCAAGTGTATGTCGGGCAAGGTCGGCATGCGCGGGTTCACGATGATCTCCGTATTCGCATTGTCGCAGTCATCCTTAAGCCGCCCCGGCACCAGCCACAGGTTAAACTTGGCGTTACCCAGCGACCCATCGCCCAAGAACTGCCGGATGCACTAACTACCGCCGCTCCGACGGTCGAAATCCGCCTACGGCACGCCGTGGCAGGCCTAATGGAAAACAGCCGGGACTACGCCCGGCTGTCCACCATACCCCATACCCCATCTACCATAACCCGACTTCCTACCGCTGTCCAAACGGCACGAAATCCGCCTGCGGCACGCCTTGATAGATCTGCCGGGGGCGGGTGATGCGGCCGCCGACTTCCTGGTGCTGCTCGCGCCAATGGGCGATCCAGCCGGGCAGACGGCCGATGGCGAACATCACCGTGAACATGTCGGTGGGGATGCCCAGGGCGCGCAGGATGATGCCCGAATAGAAATCGACATTCGGGTACAGCTTGCGTTCGATGAAGTAGGGATCCTGCAGCGCCGCGTCTTCCAGCTTGCGGGCGATGTCCAAGAGCGGGTCGCTGACCTTGAGGGTCTTGAACACGCGCTCGGCGGCGACCTTCAGCATCTTCGCGCGCGGGTCGAAGTTCTTGTAGACGCGGTGCCCGAAGCCGAACAGCTTGAATGGGTCGGTCTTGTCCTTGGCCTTGGCGATGCACTGCTCAGCGGTCATGCCGCCGGCGTGGATGCGACCGAGCATCTCCAGCACTTCCACATTGGCGCCACCATGCAGCGGGCCCCACAAGGCACTAACCCCCGCGCCCAGGCTGGTGAAGAGGTTGGCCTTGGCCGACCCCACCACCCGCACGGTGCTGGTGGAGCAGTTCTGCTCGTGGTCGGCGTGCAGGATGAAGATCAGGTTGAGGGCCTCTTCGATGTCTGCGTCGAGGAACAACTGCTGATACGGCATGCTGAACATCATGTGCATGAAGTTCGCGCAGTATTTCAGGCTGGGATCCGCGTACACGAACGGTAGCCCCTTCTCGTTGCGGTAGCAGTAGGCGGCGATGGTGCGGATCTTCGAGATCAGCGAGGCGGCCAACTCATCGAAGTGCTCATCCCCGTCCAGGGCTAGGTATTCGGGATGGTAGCAGGCCAGCACATTGATCATCGCCGACAGCACCGCCATGGGATGGCTGGTGGGGGGGAAGCCGGCGAAGTGGTAGCGCATGCCTTCGTGCAGATGGGCGTGGCGGGTCAGGCGCTCGCTAAAGCGCTCGTATTCGGCGGCCGTGGGCTGCTTACCGTAGATCAGCAGCATCGCCACCTCGATGAAGTTCGGCGTCTGCGCGAACTGCTCGATGGGGATGCCGCGATACTTGAGGATGCCCTTATCGCCGTCGATGAAGCACACCTTCGACTGGCAGGCCCCGGTATTGCCCAGACCGGGATCGTAGGTGATCAGGCCGGTCTTGTCCCGCAGCTTGGTGATGTCGATCGCCGTCTCATTGAGGGTGCCGGTGATGATCGGCAGCTCGATGGTCTTGCCGTTGTAGGAGAGAATGGCGTTCTCGGTCATCGGAGGCTCGGGGCGACGGGGTGGACGGCGGAGCAGGGCGGTACAGAGGTCGACACCATCCGCCGCGCCCCTCGACGTCAAGATCGCCCTGATGCAGCACCGGCATACATGCACTAGACGTGGGTCACTGTGTCGCTGCCTCCGTTTCTGGATGGGTGAGCCTGCGGAAGATGGAGTGGCAACGGGCGACGATGGACATTTGCCCACTGCCCAGCGGACAGCTGGTGACCGCTGACCGTCGACCGGCGACCAGAACCCGACTTCCGCTTTTTTCAGACCCTTGGGTACGATGGGTGTGCACTGGCATCACCCCCTCCGGCGTTCACCATCCCCCCATGGCCCTCGCACCTCCCGTCGCACTGCTCGAGAGTATCGACTTCCGGGTCCGCATCGCTCGGCGGGCCCGCGCCGCCTGCCGGGCTGCGACGGTCGTCGCCCTCGGCTGCTGCCTGGCAGCGGTCCTTGCGCGGCTCACCGGCATTGACGGCAACTGGGGCTGGTGGTGGTACGCGTTGCCCC